>CAYRYX010000057.1:0-6605 GCA_964428755.1 uncultured Bdellovibrionales bacterium
CTGCTCCCTACAAGCAGGCTGCTCAAGACACCAAAACCAACACCCAAAACACCAAAACCAAGAAATCACTCGAACCAGAACAAACTAAAGAAAACACCAAAACGATTACTTGTCAAGAAATCGTAATGTTTCAATGCCTTTGCATCGCCCTACAAATAAACAATGCATGGCCCTCACTCGCCTCCACCCACGACCTCCCTTCTTTTCTTCAGACGTGTCGTGGGTGGGGACGAATGAGTGACTTCCATAATTACGTTTCGAATAAAAACCAAAACCCATCGAGGCGGATTACCTCGATGGGTCGGACACCGACGGTCACCAGCTATCAATTGCACCGGTCGAACGCCGGGAGATGCCGCTCCTGGGACGCATTCATGAGATTCGTGAAGACGCCCGTGATATCGGCGAAGTCCTTGACCGCGGGAAGGAGCGCGTCGCGATAGAGCGCGGCGTTCGCTACTTCCGCATCGACACCAGCCTGACACGAAGCGGTCATGGAATCCGGAGCAATGACTTTCCCCGTGTAGGGATTTTCAGCAACCGTCATGCCGTACTTGTCGAACAGCGCCTTGAGCGAGGAGATGTGCTGTTCCTCGGCGCGGGCGATAATCACGAACGGTCGCACGCGACCCTCTTTCGCCATCACCGCCTCATAGGTGGCAAGCGCCTTATACTCATCATCGAGTGCCGAAGCGAGCGCCGACTTGGCGGCGTCCGTCAGGGTTCCCGCCGGGTATTCGAGACCATCGACGAAAAGACATTCGTCCGAAAGGCAGTTCCCCCGGTCGACATTGCCGCGACGCCCTCCGGACATCTGCCCGAACCCTTGTCCCATTCCTTGACCAGAACCCATCATGCCTTGCCCACCGCCTTTCCCGGAACCGGATCCGTCGCGCCCGTACCCGTACCCGTCACCGCGATTGTCATCGCGACCCGAACCGTTCCCCAGCCCGTTTTCGGAACGCATCATGCTTCCCCGCCACACGTCCGTATCACGCGTCTCTTTCACGACCCCCGCACCGTATCCGGCGGCAAGTCCGACCGCGAGCACCCCGAGTCCGGCAAGCAGCGTCTTCTGCGTCATTGTCATGGCTATCATAATCTCTCCATTATTGCTTACGACCATACTACGGAAACTCCCCGGATTTTCTTTCAACCGTTGCCAATTTCAAGCGGTCGTTATGTTTTGTCAACGGTCGATCGGCAAGGAAAAAAGAAAAAGCCGACCCGAAGATCGGCTTTGATGGACACCAAAGAGTATCAGAATTCCTCGAAGAATCCTCCTTCCGGAATAACGGTGCTGACACCCCCGCAAAACCGGTAGTACGCTCGGAAATCGACCCTGCCCTCCTTACGCTCGCGGAGAAGTTCGAAGAGAAGATCCGGGTGGGCGATATTCCAGGCGGAGAACGTATCTCCATCCGACGATGACACATCCACCCATTTGCACAGCGTGTCCGGGGCCTTGCTCTTCAAGACAGCAGCCCGTACGAACGTTTTCAGATTGTTTCCATGCCTGTCTGTCTTGGCCTTGCGAAGCACAACGACAACGCATCTCCCACCCAACGTCATAGGTCTCTGTTGCATATCCGCTCTCCTTTCCGCAGTGAAACGAACTGGCACGACCATAACACCCCTGGACGATCCTGACAAGAGAACACCCGGTCAATCCCCCTTCCGCATCGAATACCTGCACCCGCAGTAGTTCTGGCGGTAGATGCCACGCTCGCGGACCATGCTTCGTCCTTTCTCCTCCCTTCCCTTCTTTTTCCAGTCCTCGGCATAGTACGCGACTCCATATCGTTTCCCTGCGGCGAGCCCGATCGGCGTGATGACGATGGCGCGCTTGTTCCGTCCGGTCGTGAGCGTCGAACCGAACAGTCGGATGCCGAGACCAGCCGCGACTTTCGCAGTATGGAACAGCCGCTCACGGAAACAGACGCCGCAGCGTGCGCCTCCTTCCGGTTCCCCTTCGAGTCCTTTCACCGCTTTCTCCCACGTTTCCGATTCATAATCCTGATCGATCATGGGAATCCCCCATTCCTCACACACGCGGATCACTTCCGCTTTCCGCTTGAGATACTCCGCTTCCGGATAGATGTTCGGATTGTAAAAGAGCACCGAGAGATCATATGTCTCCCGGAGCTCGTCGATCACCGCGATGCCGCATGGTGCGCAACAGGTATGGAGCAGGAATTTTTCATATATCACCGCCATATCGATCGTTCAACTCTTGAAATCCCGATCGCCGTCGATACGCGCGGCCCAGGAAATCGCGTTCGTATAGACATAGACGGAAGTCGCGATGACCAGGAGAAGCGCCTTGTGTTCCATATCGAGTTCCGGTCGGTTCGCAAGGATATACACGATCGGAAAGGCGATGAGCGGAAGCGCGATATCGCTCCCCACGTTCCACGACACCTCGCCCAGGTTGAACCGCGCCTCGAAAAGCTCCCAGAGTATCGCGAGGACGAGCGTCGCGAAAAGCATCGGCAGAAGCGGCAGCGAAAAAACGACTGCGGCAAGGGCGGAAACCACCCCGGCCATGAAGTGCGGCACGGACCAGAAATCGATAAGGTTTCTCATATCGCAACTCTATCACGGTTTCACGGCATATCGGAAGCCCCCCCACGGAACCCGGCTCTCATCCTTCGATATCGATGATGATTTCATTCGTCGCCGCGATCGGCATCGAGTGAGGCGGTGCAAGCAGCGCCACTTCCGGTCCAGCTCCCTCGGACAACGGTTCATGGTGATCCCTCTTGAGAAATCGTCGAAGCGACCCGGCCTTCGCCATGATACGCCGCTCCGACGGGATGCCGCGGAACCGCAATACGGCGGCGATCCTCCCCGGAACCACCCGGAAGGTTACCCGGGGGTCGTCCGGCTCCGGAAGATTCCCCCGCAGGTACCGGTTCGAAAGGGAAAACGCGACAACGTGCGTACCCGACGTTTCCGATTCGATTTCCGGGATGGGCGTTTCACCGCCGTCGAGGCGGGAAAAATAAGCGGAAAGGATCGAGAAGCCCTCGTTCATCGCCATTTCGATATCACCCGGAACGGAAACTTCCGCGGAAACGAACGGCTCATATTCACGGATCTCATATTCCTTATACCGTTCAAGAACAACATAAGATGCCGATCCGATGCCACGGATCAGGTGCCGACCGGCATATTCCCACAAGGAAAGACCGACGGCGAGCACAAAGAAAAGAAAGAGGAATGTCCACATAGGATTTCCCTCATTCTACCACAGAAATCCCGGCTGCGGGCTATTCGTAGCGCAAAGCCTCTATCGGGTTGAGGCGTGCGGCACGGCGTGCCGGGTACCACCCGAAGACGATACCGATCGCCGCCGAAACGCAGAACGCGATCGCGACCGACGAAAGCGACACGTCGGTCGTGATGCCGATCGTCTTCGTGAGAAGCAGCGACGACCCCCACCCGAGCGCGATACCGAACAGACCGCCGAAAAAGGTCAGTGCGGCGGATTCGGCGAGGAATTGCCGACTGATATCGTGCCGTTTCGCGCCGATCGCCTTGCGGAGACCGATCTCGCGCGTCCGTTCCGTCACGGTCGTCAGCATCATATTCATGATTCCGATGCCGCCGACCAGAAGCGATATGCCCGCAACCGCACCGAGGAGCAGCGTGAAGGTTTCCGTCACCGAAGATGCGGTCGCGACGATATCCGCCTGGTTCATGACCCGGAAATCCGCATCCTTCGCGTCGTCGATTCCATGCCGCGCGAGAAGAAGCGTCGAGATCTGTGCGGAAGCCGCACTCATCTCTGCTTGATCCGCGATCGTAACATTGATGATCGAAAGGGAATCGTCGCCGGAGAGATACTGCATAGTGGTCGAAAGCGGCGCATAGATGACATCATCTTCGCTACCGAAGCCGGACCCTCCCTTTGATGCCGTCACGCCGATGACCGAAAAATCGATGCCATTGATACGGATCTTCTCCCCGATCACGTCGTCCATATCTGGGAACAAGGCTTCCTTCACTTCCGGACCGATAACGGCGACCTTGGCCTTCCGTTTCTCCTGGTCATCGGCGAGAAACGATCCCGACTGCATGACGATGTTGCGGACCGGCGCATACTCCGGAACGGTGCCGTTTATCGAAGTACGTGTATTCTGTCCGTTCGCCACGACCTGAAGATTCTTGGAAATCGACGGTGCGATATATTTGGTCGATGTGACTTCGGCACGGATCGCCTCGGCATCGGATAACGTGAGCGACTGAGCAGACCCCTGCCCCCCGCTCACGCTTTGCCCCGGCGCCTGCTGGAATCCCGGACGGACCATGAGCAGATTCGACCCGATCGACTGGATACGGCTTTCGATGTCGACCTGCGCGCCGCGACCGAGCGCGGTCATGGCGATGACCGACCCGATGCCGATGACGATGCCGAGCATCGTCAATCCTGAGCGAGCTTTGTTCGCCGCGAGCGATATATAGGTTTCAAGGATGATGTCGGAGAAAAGCATATGCGTTATATATTCCGTTCATCGGAAACGATTTCCCCGTCACGGATCGAGATGACCCGATCGGCATGAGCGGCAACCTCCGGCTCGTGCGTGATCAGGATGATGGTATGTCCTTTCTCGCGGTTGAGCTTCTGGAATGCCGCGAGAACGAGCGCACCGGTCTTCGTATCGAGATTGCCGGTCGGTTCATCCGCGAGGATGAGCGCCGGGTCGTTCACGAGCGCGCGGGCGATCGCGACCCGTTGCATCTGTCCGCCCGAGAGCTGATTCGACAGATGCGTCCACCGCTCCTCGGGGAACTCCACCGCACGAAGTGCCGCCTCGACCCGCGGAAGCCGCTCGGATTCGGGTACGCCTTCGTACACCAAAGGAAGCATCACGTTCCGTATGACCGACGCGCGCGGGAGCAAGTTGAACGACTGGAAGACGAATCCGATTTCCCGGATACGGATATCCGCAAGCTCGTCTTCGGAAAGCGCCGAGACGTCCTTCCCGTCGAGATGATACGATCCGCTCGAAGGCGAATCAAGCAACCCGAGGATATGCATCAAAGTCGATTTCCCCGACCCCGATGGCCCCATGATCGCGACGAATTCCCCGTCCTCGACGGAAAACGACGCGCCATGAAGCGCGACTGTCTCATTGTCGCCGTTCCGATACGACTTGGAGATGTTTTTGCATTCGATCACACGCGGAATATCCGATAGTTAGTGAAGCCGCATGCCGGACCCTGCGCCGGTACCCGCGGGAATAAGCGAAGCGCCACCGGATCTCTGTGTTGAACCGGATCCGGTTCCGGACGCGCTACCGGTCGCCTGCGATACCTGCGTCACGATGGCATCACCTTCGGACAGTCCGGAAACGATTTCGGTCATGACTTCATCCGCGATACCGGTTTCGACGCGCGCCGGACGATACGGCAAGTCCTTGAACCCACCCGCACCGCTCCCCTGGCTCGGCTCGGTTCCGGTCTTCGGTACGAGCACGTACTTCCCGCGGTCATCCGACTTCACCGAAGAAGACGGCACCGCGAGCACACCGCGCTTCTCCTCTATGAGAATTTCCACATCGGTGCTCATCCCGGGTTTGAGCGCGGCTTCGGACGTATCGAATCCGATCTCGACGGTATAGGAAACGACGTTCTGCGAAACCGTCCCGATCGTGTCCATCTTGGTCACGGTTCCGGATATCTTTTTTCCTCCGAGTGCATCGAAAGAAAGTTCTGCCACATTCCCGGTCTTCACGGATACCGCATCGATCTCGTTCAAAAGCACCTGCGCATGCATCTCTTTCGTGATGACGGAGGCGAGCACATCGGAACGCGATATCGAATCCCCTGCCGCGACGGACAGCCCCGTCACGATACCGTCGAAGGGTGCACGAACGGAATAATCGGCAAGCTCCTCCCGAGCGTCGGCAAGTCGGTTCTTCGCCTGTGCCAACGCGACTTCCTGCGTCTGACGAGTGAGCTTGTCACCCTCGGACTTCGTATCCGCCTCTTTCACGGTCTGCCGCATCTTTATTTCCGCGCTCTGCACCGAAAGCAGCGCGTCACGGACCGCCTTTTCGGCATCCTTCGTGTCGAGCACCGCGATAAGGTCACCCTTCTTCACTTCCTGATCGTCCTTCACAGCAACCCGGAGCACCTCGATCGCATCCCCCGCCACCACCGGCTTGAGATCGACCTGTTCGCGCGCATGCACTTGCCCGCTTCCGGTCACCGCCGATCGGATATCGGTCTTTTTCACCGTTCCGGTCTGAAACGCCGGCGTCGCCTGGCTCGCCTGGTCCGGCTTATACACGAAATAATAGTACCCGCCTCCCGCAGCGAGGACGAGCACGACCACAACCGACCATTTATGTTTCCCGACCCATGACACCCCTCGCCCGACTATCGATTTCCTCGTTTCCATATGTCGTGTTCAAAAAGAGTATCCTGTTACCTTCCCATTATACGCTAAAACCGAGGAAAAGTTTGCGGACAAGGAACTTACCCTCGAAACATCGCTCCGCCCTCCTCGTTCCTACGGAAGCCGAGCAGTCGGCTTCCTTCGTCTCCCGCAAGATACGAAAATCCCGGACAAAAGACCGGGATTTTCGACTTGGCGG
>CAYRYX010000058.1:0-6595 GCA_964428755.1 uncultured Bdellovibrionales bacterium
TCCCGGCTACGAACGGGATGATTCCGTTCGCGGTCAGGAATTATTCAACAAAGCCTTTGGTATTTGGAAGAAATTCGTTTCCGCCTCTTATACGAAATACCTGATACGATACCTAATGCTATTATCCCATAATTGTATTTTTTTGCAACTGCCTGCATGAAATCCAGATTTCTCGACTCGCAGACTCGCTCGGAATGACAAGAAAAAATAGGATGATTTATTCCGTTACCAGAAACCGCGACACGATGTGCTCGAGCTCCTCGTCGGAATAGTATTCGACGACGATACGGCCGCCCTTCCCCGCCGGCTTCACGGCGACCTTGGTCCCGAGCGCCGACGAGAGTCGATCCGCCTTCTCGACAAGTTCCGGCGGAAGAGAGGCGATATGCCGTACATGCGGTCGCACCGACACCTCCCGTGCCTTCGATTCCGTCTCCCGGACCGTCATACCGGTCTTCATGATCATCTCGAAAAGGGCACGCTGCTTCTCCGGATTCTCGATCGACAAAAGCGCCTTCGCATGTCCCTCGGTGATCTTTCCCTCGGAAATCGCACGCTGGATCTCGACCGGCAAGACGAGCAACCGAAGCAGGTTCGCGACCGCACTCCGGCTCTTTCCCATCTTCTTCGCCGCCTCTTCCTGAGTCAGCCCGAATTCCTCCATGAGACGCGAGTACGCCTTCGCCTCCTCAATCGGATCAAGGTCGTGGCGCTGGACGTTTTCGATGATGGCGAGTTCAAGTTTTTCGTTCTCCTCCGCATCGCGGACAAGTACCGGCACCGTCGCCAGTCCTGCGAGTTTCGCCGCCTGCAACCGCCGCTCTCCGGCGATCAGCTCATACTTCCCGTCCGGAAGTGGTGTCACGACGAGCGGCTGCAGAATTCCGTGTTCCTTTATGGATGCCGAAAGCTCACGAAGCTTTTCCTCGTCGAACCGGAGGCGCGGCTGGTGCGGGTTCGGAACGACCGAAGCGATATCGGCTTCGACGACCGAGTTCGTCTTGGTCGAAACCAGCGGAACTTCCGGCGCAGACTCTTCGGGAAATGAGGCGATTAAGGAAACCGGTTTCGAATTCTCGATGGAAAGCGGTTTTATCACACCCGACGCCGGAAAACTTTCCTTTTCCACGGCACGAAGCACCATGTCCTTGAAAGGAGAATCGCCTGCAGTATCTTTTTTCGGCGGAATGAGCGACGAGAGTCCCCGCCCGAGTCCGTGTTGTTGAGCCATAAGATGGTAATTTCAAAATTCAAATATCAAATGCCAAATCAAATCCAAAATAAAAATGTCAAATTTGGAATTCTTTCATTTGATATTGATTTGATATTTGTCATTTTGATTTTGACATTTTCACGAGAAACTTTCAACACGATTTCCTATCCGTTTTCTTCTCTCGCAATGATTTCTTTTGCGACCGATTTGTATGCACGGGCACCCTTGGAGAACGCGTCGAAATCGAGAATGGATTTCCCATACGAAGGCGCTTCGGCGAGCCGGACGGAACGCGGCACGATCGTCTCGAACACCGGTCCCGGAAAATGTTTCTGTACCTCGGAAACTACCTGTCGCGCGAGCCGGTTCCGCCGATCATAGAGCGTGATGAGCGCACCCATGATCTTGAGGTTCGGCTGGAGCCGCTCCCGAACGAGCTCCACCGTCCCCAGAAGCTGCGAAAGCCCCTCGAGCGCGTAGTATTCCGCCTGCACCGGTATCACGACCTCGTCGCTCGCCACGAGTCCGTTGACCGTGAGGAGCCCGAGTGATGGCGGAGAATCGATGAGAATGTAGTCATAAAAGGTCCGCACCTGCCGCAGGACGGAATAGAGCCGGAATTCACGCGCGTCGATATGCACCATCTCGATCTCCGCGCCGGCCAAGTCCTGTGCCGCCGGGATGATATGGAGGTTTTCGGTATCGGTCGAGAGGATGATCTCGCGCGGCGAAAGCCCGCCGATCATGGCGTGGTAGAGATTCTTCTCGAGTCCTCTCGGGTCGATTCCAAGCCCCGACGAGGCATTCCCTTGCGGATCGAGATCGACAAGGAGTACTTTCTTCCCGAAATGCGCCAAATATCGCGCGACGTTGATCGTCGTCGTGGTTTTCCCCACTCCGCCCTTCTGATTCACGAATGCGACGATCTTGGCCATAGTAAAATCAAAATGGAAACATCAAAACGGAAAAACTGCGTCCGCCTCCGGCGGATTCCCTGATTTTTATTTTTTGATATTTACTTTTTCCATTATAGATCATTGACACACTCTTTTCAATTGCCTAGACTTTCATGGTTACATTGTTTTATTGCTACATTGCTGAAAGGAACAGTCAGGTAGATATTTTCTCCTAACAATGTAATAATATAGCCATAAAACAATGGAATCAGCCGGGATGGCGGAATGGTAAGATTTGGGCGAGTGGTGGAATGGTAGACACGTTGGACTCAAAATCCAATGGTAGCAATACCGTGAGAGTTCAAGTCTCTCCTCGCCCACAACGACCGATACTGAGTTTCCGCCAAAGGCGGACCAGCCTCTGGCTGGCGAATCCCTCTCCCGGCACATGGCGAAACAGCCCGATCAGGCTGTTTTGTTTTTCTTGAGCGCAAGTATCGCGACCCTCCGAAGGAGGCACGCGACCGTGACCGGACCGACGCCACCGGGAACCGGCGAGAGAAAGATATCCGCATCAGATCCTTCGCCTGATATATCTCCGACGATTTTCCCATCCCGCTTCGCGATACCGCCATCGATGACGACCGCGTCTTTTTTAAACATGTTCCTCGAAAGAGTTTCCGGTCTCCCGAGCGCGGTGAACACGAAATCGGATTGACCGATCATCGACCGGCTCGCGCCCATGTCATCAGGGAACACATATTCCACCGACACACCCTCCTGCCGGAGCGCGTTCGACATCGTTTTCCCGAATCGTTCGGAATTCACGAGCACGACTCCGGATTTCCCCGAAAGCGACATACCGGAGAATTTCGCGAGTTCGATCATCGCTTCCGGAAACACCGGTGTCCGTACGGATGCCGCGAGGAATCCGTCCGCATCCTTCGCGGGGTCGATCGCGGCGATAACCCGATCGGCGTTTATCCCAAGAGGTAGCGGCAATTGCACGATGATGCCATGAATATTCTCGTCTGCATTCAGCTTTCGAATCACGCCAAGGATTTCGGATTCCGTCGCGGAGGGAGAGAGCTCCGTCTTCACGAAATGAAAGTCAAGTTCGCGCGCGCGCGATTCCTTTATGCCGACATAGACACGCGACGCCGGATCGTCCCCCACCAATACGACCCCGAGACCAGGCACGATGCCTGACGTCGTCATCTTGTCCTTCGTTTCCGAGAGGATCTTTTCCGCAACCGGTTTTCCAAGAAGCAGCATATGATGAAATTTCTAAGTTTCAATTCCTAATTTCTAAACAACTCCCAATGTTTGTAATTTCAAAATTCAGAAATTGAAAATCGGCATCAGCCCTGCAGTACGAACAAGAAAAACAACGCGGCGACGATCATGCGATACACTCCGAACGCGATGAACGTATGCGACTCGACGAACCGAAGAAAGAATTTCACCGCGAGAATCGCGACGAAAAACGCCACGATGAACCCGACCGAAAGTAACCCCCACTCCGAAGAAGCGAAGTTCGCGCCGTTCTTAGTCAGGTCAATCGCAGTCGCGGCGATCATCGTCGGCACCGCAAGGAGAAACGAGAACTCGACGGTCGCACGCCGCTTCATCCCGAGCGCAAGCCCTCCGAGAATGGTCGCTCCCGCGCGTGATACTCCGGGAACCACCGACAGCGCCTGAAATGCTCCGACGAGAAACGCCGTCCTGTAGGGAAGCGTCGAAAGATCATCCTCCGCGTCCGGCTTCTCCTTATGAAACAGCTCAAACAAGATGATCAGGATACCTCCGAGAAAGAGCGCCGAAACCACCGTCATTTCCGAATCGAAGAGTTTCTTGATCGAAGAATAGAATACGCCACCGATCACGACCGCCGGGAGAAGCGCAACGGCAATCCGACTCATGATCGCCCGATCCAGGAAAAGTTTTCGCCAGTAAAGCGCGATGATCGCGAGGATCGCGCCGAGCTGTATCACCACCTCGAAGCTCGGAAGGAATCCTGACTGTTCGAGTCCCAAAAGTTTCGCTGCAAGGATAAGATGCCCGGTCGAAGAAATCGGAAGGAATTCCGAGAGACCTTCCACTATACCGAGAATGATCGCATCGAGAAATGTCATACATTTATAAAATCCAAAGTTCAAATATCAAATGCCAAACCAAACCCTAAACCAAAAGTTCAAAGAAGAACACGCGACTGCATTTTCTTGGTTTTCTCTCATTTGGAATTGATTTGGTATTTGGCATTTCTATTTTGACATTCTCAAAACAATGTTCCGGTCGATTCCAGGAGCGGCGCGTGTTCCGTTTTTGCGGACTCGAGCAATTTCTTCTGCCCGTTCAGTTCCATGATCGTATCCCAATTTCGAAGCTCCGGGTACCGCTCCAGGATCCGCTCGAGGATCTCGACCGTCACGCGGACATCCCCCGCCCCGGTATGCGCGGTATCATGCATCTTCCCGCAATAGAGCTTGTACGCGGCGGAAAGATTCCGCGGTGCGAAGTTGTCCCGCGGGACGATCTTGTGATAGAGGATCTTCGCGTCGAGCACCCGCTTCTGGGAGAAGTCGAAGCTCTTCCCGACCGTCGAGAATTCCCCACGCAGGAACGGCAGGTCGAACCCGAGCACATTGAACCCGCCGACATCCGCCCCGTCGAAGACACTCCACAGTTCGTACGCCAGTTTTGCGAACGAAGGCGCGTCCTTGACATCCTCGTCACTTATGCCATGCACGCGCTTCGCGTCTTCCGGAATAGGCATTCCGGGGTTGATCCGCTCCACGGATGTCTGGATTTCCCCCGACGGAAAAATCTTCTCATAGGCGATCTCCACGATACGATCCTCGCCGGGAGTCAGTCCGGTCGTCTCAAGATCGAAGATGATGACCGGTCGATCGAGCTGCAAAAAATCGGTGATGTTCGTTTTCATGTCGATCAGATGACAATATTGACGATGCGACCGGGAACGACGATGATATTCTTCGGTTTCTTCCCCTCGAGATATTTCCGCACCTTTTCGCCCGAAAGCGCCTGCGACCGAAGCTCTTCCTCGGAGACATCCCTCATGATCGTGAGCGTATCACGCACTTTCCCGTTCACCGAAACCGCGATCGTCACCCGCATATCGACCGCCTTCTCCGGATCGTACCGCGGCCACTTCTCAAGAAAGATCGATCGTTCGTTCCCGAGTTTTTCCCAGAGTTCTTCCGCGATGTGCGGCGCGAAGGGAGAAAGGAGAACGAGAAATTCCCGATACATGATGTCTGATACATGCTCTTCTTTCTCCATCGCGTTACTGAGAATCATCAGTGCGCTTATGGCAGTATTGAATCCCATCACCTCGATATCTTCTGTCACCTTCTTTATCGTCTGATGCAACGCCGCCTCAAGATTCGCATTCGCACCCACCGTCTCTTCCTCACTATTCGTCACCTTCTCCGAGAGCCTCCACACCTTATCAAGGAATCTTCGGGACCCGATGATGCTTCCCGTATTCCAGGACTTCATGTCTTCCAACGGACCCATGAACATCTCATACAAACGGAGTGTGTCCGCACCGAAATCCCCCACGATCTCATCCGGATTCACCACGTTCCCCAAGGACTTCGACATCTTCCGCCCGTCCTCCGCAAGGACCATCCCCTGGTGGCGAAGCTTTGTAAACGGCTCATCGAAACCGATCTGCCCATATTTCGCAAGCGCCTTCGCGATGAACCGCGCATACAGGAGATGCAGCACCGAATGTTCGGCGCCACCCATGTAGAAATCAACCGGGAGATACTTCGCAAGTTTTTCCGGGTCGGCAAACCGATTCTTGTTGTTCGGGTCGGCAAACCGCAGATAGTACCAACTCGAGCAGACGAACGTGTCCATCGTATCGGATTCCCGTCTCGCCGCTTCACCGCACTTCGGGCATTTCACGTCATGAAAACTTTCCGATCGCGCGAGCGGCGACTCTCCTGTCGGGCGGAAATCGACATCCGTCGGAAGCAGCACGGGAAGGTCGCTTTCCGGAACCGGAACGGCACCACAGGCATCACAGTAGATGATCGGAATCGGCGCGCCCCAGTACCGCTGTCGCGAAATAAGCCAATCCCGAAGCCTATATTTCACCGTCCCCTTCCCAAGTCCCTTCTCCTCAAGCCACGCCACCATCTTTTCCCGCGCTTCCGCGGATGTTAATCCTGAGAATTCCCCCGAGTCTGCTAGCACACCATCATCTGTCATCGCGCCCTTATCCGCCATTGTCTGGATTGCCACGCTCGAAGACTCGCTCGCAATGACAGAGGGAGCAACAACCGTTCTCATATCAAGATCATACTTCTTTGCGAATTCAAAATCCCGCTCATCGTGCGCCGGAACCGCCATGACGGCACCCGTGCCGTATGAACCGAGCACGTAATCGGCGACGTATACCGGTACGGATCCGCCCGTGAACGGATTGATCGCTTCGATACCCTCGAGCTTCACT
>CAYRYX010000059.1:0-6538 GCA_964428755.1 uncultured Bdellovibrionales bacterium
GCAAGCTCGCGAAGCGCACCTTCGTCAACGTCCTTCCGATCGAGAAGAAGAAATAACCCCCCGAGACACGAAATCGAGGGATTCCATCATGATATGAAAAAGCCGTCTCCATTTCTGGGGCGGCTTTCACTTTCAATCGAGCACCGGATTCCCGCAATCGTTCCGTGATCGGATCCGATCGATTCGCAGTTTATCGATCCTCTCCCGATATTCTTCAGCACCCTCCGGATTCAGAGAACCGATACTCGGCGGACACGTCACCGTCACACCGTATCGAAGCGCGGTTTCCAGTATCAACGCGGCCACATTGCCAGGATACGGACCGGATGCAAGAACGACCCCTCTGATCCGACAATGAAGACTTCTTTCTTATCGATGCCCAGAACGACACAGGCACTCGGACGATTCAGCGGATATTCCATGACAACCCTCCTTTTCACCCAAGACAATGTACTGCCTCCCTTCTATCACCGATCAACGACTCGTGCAAGCCTTCAGGAACGCATGGAAAAGCGGATGCGGACGCCCGAGCGATGACTGGAACTCCGGATGGAACTGCGTCGCAAGGAAGAATGGGTGCACCGACTTCGGAAGCTCGGCTATCTCCATGAGTACCCCGTCCGGAGATGTCCCGGAGAAGACGAGTCCCGCCTCACGCAGCTTCGCCACATATTCCGGGTTGACCTCATACCGGTGGCGGTGCCGCTCGGTGATCTGGTCGGTTCCATAGGCTGCGGACGCAGCCGTCCTCGGCATAAGAAGAGCGGAGTAGCTGCCGAGACGCATACTGCCACCGTAGTCTTTCTTTTTGAGCTTCTCGCGCTGTTCGGGCATGATGTCGATGACCGGTGAAGCCGTTTTCGGATCGATCTCGGTCGTATGCGCATCCTTGATACCCGCGACGTGTCGCGCATACTCGATGACGAGGAGCTGCATACCGTAGCAGAGACCGAAGTATGGGATCTTGTTTTTCCGACAGAACTCGATCGCCTTGATCTTCCCCTCCACACCACGGGAACCGAACCCGCCCGGGATGAGCACTCCGTCGTACTGTTTCAGCTCAGCGAGCACCTTCGGATCCTTCTCGTATTCCTCCGAATCGAGCCAGGCGATTTCCGGTTTGCGCCCGACCGAAAACGATGCATGCTTGAGCGCCTCGAGCACGCTGATATACACATCGGAGAGTACGAATGCCCCTGTCTTGAAATACTTCCCCACCACGGCGATTCTGACCGGCTTCTCGGCCTTCTTGGCACGCTCGACGGTCTTTCCCCATTCACCGATCCGACTCTTCTTCGCGCGGAGCGACAGTTTCCGGAGGAGCACGTCGGAGAGCTTGTCCTTCTCGAAGTTGAGCGGCACGTCGTAGATGCTCTCCACGTCCGGTGCGGACACGATGGAATCCTTCCGGAGACTGCAGAACACCGCGAGCTTCTCCTTGCGCTTCTCATCGAGCGGCATATCGCTGCGCGCGATGATGATGTCCGCCTGGAGTCCTGCCGAGTTGAGTGTCCGCGAGGCATACTGCGTCGGCTTCGTCTTCATCTCGCCGATCTTGGAAGGAACCGGGAGGTAGCTTACGAGCACCACGAGCACGTCCTCCGGATGCTCGATCTTCATCATGCGCGCCGCCTCGAGGAAGAGGATGTTCTGATATTCCCCGATCGTCCCACCGATCTCGATTATGACCACGTCGGCCGACGCCTTCTTTCCCGCCCTCTTGATCCGCCCGATCACTTCCTGCGGGATGTGCGGAACCACCTCGACGCACCTGCCGCCGTATTCGAGGTTGCGCTCCCGGTCGATGACACTCTTATAGACCGATCCGGTCGTCATGTAGTTGCCGCGATCGAGCGTGATCCCGAGGAACCGCTCGTAGTTGCCCATATCCTGATCGCACTCGTATCCGTCGCCGAGCACGAACACTTCCCCGTGCTCCGTCGGGTTCATCGTTCCCGCGTCGACGTTTATATACGGATCGATCTTGATCGCCGTGACGACGAGCCCCCTCGCCTGAAGGATTTTCCCGATCGAAGACGATGCGATTCCCTTGCCGACACCGCTCATCACCCCACCGACCACGAAGATAAACTTCGTCCGCGCACCTTTCGTCTTTGCCATATGATTTTTTCCGCCCCTCCCGCGGCATGAAAAAATGCTTGATTATGAAATATGGTACTTGATACAAAAAAGAGGGACTATTCCCCCTTCGCCGTTTCTTTCTCCTCCGCCCGGATATCGACTCTGAACTCCGCCTTCGCGGAACCGAGACGGATCTTGACCGGCAATTCCCCTATCTCTCTGATCGGCTTTTCCATGATGATCGACTTTTCCGAAATACCGGGAATTCCTGCGGCGGCACATGCCGAAACGATATCTTTCGGATGCACCGAGCCGAAGAGCTTTCCCTCGTGCGCCTTCACAAGGATAGTAACACGTTTCCCGGATATCGCCGAGAGAGCAGCCCGCTCCCGGGCACGCTCAGCATCCGAGGCCTTCTTCCGGTGCTCGTCTTCGTGCTTGAGCCGGTTGAGCGCATCCTTTCCCGCCGGTATGGCGAACCCTTTCGGGATGAGAAAATTCGAAGCATACCCCGAAGAGACCTCCTTCACCTCGCCTGGTTTTCCGACGTTTTTCACCGCCTTCAGAAAGACGACCTTCATACATGTTTCCGTTCAAAAGCATCCATGAAAGTATAGATTTCCCGATATGTTTTTGCAAGAAGCCGTGACACTTGCAAAAAACCTGGAAATATGGGATTCTCTACTGTCGCACCTTTACAACCGAAGAGAGAAGAAAGGAGTACTATCATGCCTCGAATCAGCCGTGCCGAACTCGAAAAGCAAATGAGAGAAGCCGAAAGAAATGAAAGGAAGCAGACGAAGCTGCTCGTGATCGACACGAACGTGCTCATCCATGATCCGACCAGTCTCTATCGCTTCCAGGAACATGACCTCTACCTGCCGATGGGCGTCCTCGAAGAACTCGATCATCTTAAGAAAGGCCTGACGGACCTGGCTCGCAGCGCCCGGCAGGCGACCCGGCTCATCGACGATATCGTCAGTCCGACAGGCGTCGATATCAAGGACGGCGCACCGCTTGCAGCACTCAGTCATGGCGCTGCCACGGGAAAGCTGTTCCTGCAGACCGGTCCGATCGTCAGCAGTATCGACTCGGCGCTTCCCAAGAGCAAGATCGACAACCAGATCCTCGGAGTCGTCGCCCATCTTCGCGAGATGCACCCGGGTCGACCCATCATCCTGGTGTCGAAAGACATCAACATGCGAATCAAGGCACGAGCGCTCGACATACCGGCCGAAGATTACCGGAACGACCTCGTCATGGAGGACACCGATCTTCTCTACAGCGGCACGCTCGAACTCCCGTTCGATTTCTGGGAAACCCATGGGAAAGGCATGGAATCCGGAACAAGGGACGGACGCACGTTCTATCGCGTCACGGGACCCCTTGTTCCGAAGATGCTCGTGAATCAGTGTGTCTACATGGACGGCGCAAAACCGTTCACCGCCATCGTGAAGGAGATCAAAGGACGGAAGGCGACCTTGTTGACCGTCAAGGATCACTCGAATGCCAAACACGGCGTATGGGGAATCCTTGCGAGGAACAGGGAGCAGAACATCGCTCTCAATCTCCTTCTCGATCCGAACGTGGAATTCGTGACACTTCTCGGACAGGCGGGAACCGGAAAAACGCTGCTCACGTTGGCAGCGGGGCTCGAACAGGTCATCGAAATAAACCTCTATTCGGAAATCATCTTCACGCGGGTCACCGTACCCGTCGGCGAGGATATCGGCTTCTTGCCAGGAACGGAGGAAGAGAAGATGACGCCATGGATGGGGGCGCTCGATGACAACCTCGACGTACTCACAAGTGGCGGTGACGGAAAGAAACATGACGAGGCGACAAGTAACGAGTGGGGAAAAGCCGCCACGCATGACGTCATCCGATCCAGGATCAAGGTGAAATCACTCAACTTCATGCGTGGTCGCACCTTCATCAACAAGTTCCTCATCATCGATGAGGCGCAGAACCTGAACCAGAAACAGATGAAGACACTCATCACCCGTGCCGGTCCCGGTACCAAGGTGGTCTGCCTGGGCAACATCGCCCAGATCGACACGCCATATCTCACCGAAGGCAGTTCCGGATTGACGCACGTGGTCGATCGCTTCAAGGGATGGATCCACGGTGGACACATCACTCTCGCCGTCGGCGAACGATCGCGTCTCGCCACTCACGCCGCGGAAGTCCTGTAGCCGTCTCAAACGGAAACCGCCCTGGCACAATGCCAGTGGCGGTTTTTTTATTCTTTGACTCATCTATTCGTCCTCCAGCTGTCATTGCGAGCAAAGCGCGGCAATCCAGAAAATCATTCCTTCCCCTCCTTCGAAAGCCTTCGGATCATCCGCTTGATTTCCTCGAGGTCTTCCTGCATGTCGCGGATCTCCGATTCGGCTTTCCGGTCGATGGCGAGATCCTGCGCCGCCTTGACCCGATCGCGTTCCGCGGCGCGGTTCTGACTCATCAGGATCACCGGAGCCTGAAACGCCGCCATCGTCGACAGGAAGAGATTGAGCAGAATGAAGGGATACGGGTCCCACTTCCCGATGATGGCGACGACGTTCGCCACGATCCAGATCGCGAGCAGCACGAGCAACGTGATGATGAACGTCCAGCTTCCCGCCCATTTCGTCAGGGCATCCGCCGCCCGCTGTCCCATCGTCGCATGATTGTTCCCGTTCGACATAGTTTCGTTCTTATAGTAACCACATCATATCACATCCACCCGAAAAACTGTCGGATCTGCTCAGGCTTGAAACTCACGAAGATGGTGCCGACGACGATCATGACCGCCCCGAACAGCTTCGCCCAGGTGAATTCCTCCCCGAGGAACATGACCGCGAAGACTACGAGCAGGAGCAGACTCAGCTTATCGAGCGCGTTCACCGCCGTCACCTCCCCGCCCGCCTTGAGCGCCATGAACCCCCACAACCAGGACAGTCCGCCGGCGATCGCCGCAAGAAAAATGAAGAGAAAGGCCTTGGGTGGTGTTTCCATGACAGTATCCCACTTGCCGAGAAAAAGCGCCGCCGCTCCCATGAACACGCCGATGATGAGCCCCCGCAGACTCGTCGCGAGCGTCGAGTCGATTCCGACGATGCCGACCTTGCTGAAAATCCCGACGAGCGCCGCCGAGACCGCAGCCAAAAGCGCATAGATGACCCAGCTTGCCATAGTATTGTTTTTGTCATTGCGAGGGCGTCTGCGCCCGTGGCAATCCAGGAGACCAGAAGAATAACTTAAATACCGGACTATCACACTAACGATGCTTTCAATTGAGTATACACCAAAAAATCCACCAAGAAAAAAAGAGCCTTCCGTGAAGAAGGCTCAGGGTCAAAATCATTTCGCCGAACGATCGACGAGTCTGGTTTCTTGCTCGATGAGATACGGCTGATACCGGGTCTCCGTCGTATCGATACGTATCGGCAGCATCCGATGGACGATATCGCCCGACGGTGCGACGAGAACCTCAAGGAGCGCACTGTCTTTTCCCGCCCGCCTGTTTCCGCCGAACACGAAGTTGCCGAGCGAATACGCGATCACCTTGCCTTTGTATATCTCGACCGGCTGAAGTACGTGCGGATGGTGTCCGACGATCACATCGGCGCCGCTGTCGATCGCGAGATACGCGAGAGCACGGTCGCGTTCGGTAGGCTCGGTCGCCCGTTCGAGTCCC
The DNA here is from genome assembly GCA_964428755.1 of uncultured Bdellovibrionales bacterium. Lineage (GTDB taxonomy): Bacteria > Patescibacteriota > Minisyncoccia > Moranbacterales > UBA1568 > JAGOTT01. Next base: position 5,762 of record CAYRYX010000059.1, read on the forward strand.
CAGTGGAAATTGACGATCACGATATCGGCACCGACACTCTTGGCAAGACGGATATCGGAAGCGACATGCTCCGGATATCGATATGCCGTCCCAGGACCGTTTTCCGTCGCCGGAGCGTAGTTTCCGTATCCGAGAAAAGCCAATCTTTTCCCCTTGATATCACGGAGAACAGGGATCCTCGCTTCCGCAAGCGTCATCCCCGCGCCGACATGCGCGACACCCGCCTCGTCGAGCGCCTGGAGCGTATCGCGGAGACCCTCGGCGCCATAATCATAGACATGGTTGTTCGCGAGCGTCACTATCGATATGCCTCCCTTCGGAAATATCGGGACGAGGTCGGGATCCATCTTGAAATTGAACTGCTTGGATTCCCGTTTCTCCGAACGCGTGATTGCCGTCTCGCAGTTGACCATCACGACATCCGCGGAGCGGAACAGCCCCCGCAGCCGCGCGAACGGCCACTCATGGTCGTAGACATCCGGAACGACTTCCTCATACCACGCGGCAAGCGTCACATCGCCGCCGAACACGAGGCGGATATCCTCTTCCGCAGCTCTCCCGAAGGAAAACGGCAGACACAAAAGCACAATCATCAAAAATCGGCTCATTTCGCTCTCCTTCAGGTGAACATGTTGTAAAAAAACGCCGACTCCCCCTTCCGGGGACCAATCCGGTTTCCCGTCTCGGTAGAGACATCCTAGTAAATTAGGCCACGTTTGTCAAATAACCGCAAGAGCAAAAATCCGCCCTCGCGAGCGGATTTTCATGATGTGGACT
>CAYRYX010000060.1:0-6481 GCA_964428755.1 uncultured Bdellovibrionales bacterium
GGATTCATCGGCAGGAACGCGAAGGTGAAGTATGTGACGAAACAGTACGATGCACTCGACAAGGCGGACGCGCTCGTCATCGTCACCGAGTGGGACGAGTTCCGTACCGCGGATTATAAGGAAATCGGTAAGCGCATGAAGGGGAATGTGATCGTCGACGGTCGCAACATCCTCGAGCGCGAGGAAGCCGAGGCCGCGGGATTCGTATACTATGGAATCGGAGTGTAGAGTCGTATCACGTATCGAGTATTAGGTATCTAGTATGGGGGAGAAGATTCGATCCTTTACGGATCTCAAATCCTGGCGCGAAGCTCATGCCCTTGCGCTGGATATCTACTCGGCTACGAAAAGTTTCCCGAAAGATGAGATTTTCGCTTTGACAAACCAGATGCGTCGATGCGCTATATCGATCCCCTCAAACATAGCCGAAGGATTCAGCCGAAATTCAGCCAAAGATAAGCTGCAATTCTATGCGATCGCACTCGGATCCGTTACGGAGCTCCAGAGTCAACTTATGATGGCTCGGGATCTCGGCTATATGGAAAAGAATCGGTTCCAGATGATAGCTGAAAAAACCGTCGGAGTAAGCAAGCTGATAAACGGAATGAAAAAGACTGCTCAAAGCAGGGCTTGATACGAAATACGAGATACGAAATACTTGATACACTCCGATGAAACTTTTATTTCTGAACTACGAATATCCTCCGCTCGGGGGAGGGGCGGCGAACGCGACGCGGTATATCCTGCGGGAGTTTTCGCACATGCCGGGCGTCGAGGTGCATCTTGTGACGAGCGGGATGGGGAAAGAGTATGAGAAGGAATGCATCGGCGGATCGGTGTGGGTGCATCGTCTGCCGATCGGCAAGGACAAGGATAAGATCCACTCGCAGTCGGTGCGGGATCTGCTCGTGTACAGCGCGAAGACGTGGTGGTTTTCCTCGTGGATCATCCGTACGGCGAAACGGGAAGGAAATCCCTTTGATGGGACGATCGCGTTTTTCGGTATCCCGTGCGGCGCGCTCGCGCTCTGGTTCAAGTGGCGGTTCGGTATCCCATATGTCGTGTCTCTCCGCGGTTCGGATGTTCCCGGGTACAGCGAGAAATATGATCGACTCTATCTTTTCCTTGCGCCGCTCGTCCGGCTCGTATGGAGGAGAGCGCTTACGGTCGTGCCGAACAGTCAGGGACTCGCGGAACTTGCCGCGAAGACAGCGCCCGGACAGACATTCGAAATCATTCCGAACGGTGTGGATACGGAGGAATTCCGCCCCGATCCGGAGCGCGAACGTGACGGATATTTCCGCATCCTTTCCGTGTCCCGGCTCACGCCACGGAAGGGAATCCGATTCCTGGTCCGTGCGATGATGATACTCAAGGAAAAAGCGGGAGAAAAAGTAGAGCTGTGGATCGCTGGTGACGGGGAGGAGAAAGCGGAGCTCGAAGCGCTCGCGAAGAAATGTGGAGTTTCGAAAAAGGTGAAATTCTTCGGGGCGGTGCCGCATGAGGAGCTTCGGAAATATTACGGACTTGCGGATGTGTTCTGTCTACCATCGCTCAATGAAGGGATGAGTAATACCGTGCTTGAAGCGCTCGCGGCGGGGCTCCCTGTCGTGGCGACGGTGACCGGCGGGACGGAAGAGCTGATCCGTGACGGGGAGAACGGTCTCTTCGTCACACAGCAGTCACCGGAGGACCTTGCAGAGAAACTCGGGAAGCTTCTGTCTGACGAGCCGACCCGCCTGTGCATGGGCGAGGCGAGTCGGAAGCGCGCCGAGGAGATGAGTTGGAAGGCTGTCGCGGAACGATTTCTTCGTGCAATAGACCAAGAACCAAAATCCAATCACCAAGGAAATCCCGATGACCAATGACCAATCTTCGAAAAAGAAATTCGATCTTGAGGATCGGACGCTTGATTTTGCGAAACGGTCGTAACGATTTCGGTGATTGTTTCTTGGTGATTGATTATTCCCTGGTTATTGGATTTTGGTAATTGGTGATTCCCTATCACATGTTTAAGAAAAGGATATTTTTTCTCGCGAAGCTTGCGGTCGCGGCCGGACTCGTCTGGCTTCTCGTGCGGAACGTGGATTGGGTCGCGATCGGCGAGGAGTTCGCAGAGGCGTCGCTTCCGCTCGTGGCGCTCGCGCTCGTCTTCTATGTCGCCGGAATGCTCATTTCGGTTTCTCGATGGAGGGCGGTGGCACAGTTCAAGAAGTTCGATCTTCCGTTCCGGGACGCGGTACGATTTCATTTCGCCGGGCTTTTCCTCAATAATTTCCTGCCGTCGTTCCTCGGCGGGGACGCATATCGGAGCTATCTTCTGGGAGATCCGGAGAAGCGGTATTCCGCGGCCGCATCGACGGTCATATTCGTACGTTTCGTCGGTCTGTGGTCGACGATCGCGCTTTTCCTCATGTTCGGGGTCGTCGCTTTCGACGACGTATTCGCGCAACCGATGTTCGCGCTGTTCGGTCTCGGTCTCGGATGTTTTTTCGCGTTCGATGTCGCGCTCACGCTCTTCTCCGATCGCGCCCCGGTGCAGAAGCTTTTCGGGATCTTCCCTGACAGGCTCCGGAATTTCTTTTACGAGATCGGCGGATTCACGGATCGCCGCTTCGTCTGGGAGAGTTTTCTCGTCTCGCTCCTCTTCTCGTTCGTCGGAGTCGGGCTTTTCAACTTCGCTCTTTTTTCCGCGTTCGGGGAGCCGGTTCCGATAGCCGCCTATCTTTCGGTGGTGTTCCTCGTCTCGTTCGTCTCCAGTCTGCCGGTTTCGGTGAACAATATCGGTCTCAAGGAGTGGGCATATTACACCTTTTTCCCACTCATCGGTATCAGTCCGGAGGCGGCGCTCGCGGTGGCGCTTCTCGGTCGGTTCCTTCAGATGTTCGCGAGCCTTTTCGGCGCGCCGTTCTTCTTCCAGAACAGGAAAAAAATATCAGCTGAAAACTGACAGAAAACAGTCAACAGATTTTCTCTGTCATTGCGAGGAGCGACGCGACGTGGCAATCTGGAAAACAGCCCACTGGATTGCTTCGCTTCGCTCGCAATGACGGAAGGGGAAAGCAAAGATGATCACTTCTGCTGACCGGCGATGCGCTCCATATGCGGGACGCCGTTTTTGTCCCACGAGAAAAGTCCCCAAGTTCCCTCGAGATTCTTGAACTGGTCGACGATGAAATAGCGGATCCCGTTCCGCTGCTCTTCGTGCCAGAGGTGCGCTTCGCCGGAGATGGCGACGACTTCCTTGCCGCTTCCTTCGAGGATCTCCCGGACCTTGTCACCGTTCAGGATGTCGTAGCTTTTCCGGTGTGATGTGAACGGAAAAAGGGGATGATCGGAGAAGACAAGTACGCGTTTTTTTCCCGTTTTCGCGATGTCGTCCGCAAGCCAGGCAAGCTCGCGCCCGAGCACCATGCCGCGATCCCGGTCACCCGCATCCCGGGACATCTTCACGATGGCGAGCTCGTCCTGGTATCTTTTCGTGGCCATGCCGCGATCGGCAATGAATTCAGTCCTGGTTTTTCCGGATTCCTTGAGATGAGCGGAAAGCGCTCTTGAGTCGCGCGCGAGGGCATCGAGTCCGGTCTTTTCGGTGAACGCTTCCCTGCAATGCACGCTGTCTCCGCAGGTTCGGACGAGCGGCTCGCCGCCGGTGATGGTATTGAGAACGACGATATGGACGTTCTTCGTGTCGAAGGAATAGAAAGTCTCGTTCCGACCCGTAGTCTCGAGCCAGAAGCGGTATGATTCGTCGCTTGACGCGATGTCGTGGTCGCCGAGCACCCAGTGGTTCGGAGAATTCGTCCGGTTCAGTTTCGAGACGACGAAGGGGAGGTCTTCCTTGTAGTGCTTCGAGCAGTCGCCGAGCCGGTGACTCAGGTTGTCTCCGAGGCTGATCGCGAAGTCGGCGTTCCGCGCATCCGTAAAGCCGACGAAGCGGTCGAGCGCCGCTTCCGGGGCCGCGCCGCGGGTGACGCAGTGGTCGATGTCGGTGATGATGCTCGCGCGGAGCTCGTTATCCGCTTTCACGACCTTGACGAAATTTTCCGGTCGTCCGCCGATTTCGAGGAGCCAATCCGGTTTTTTGGAGTAGTGTGATTTCGCGTCGACGAGCCCTGGTTCGTCCGACCGCTCCCCTGGGTTGAATCGGATTGCGCCTCTCCTTGTGAATACGTAGTAGTCCGGAACGTACTTTTCGGTATCGAACTTGTAATTCGTGATGCAGATTCCCTTGATGAACGGGCATACGCCGCCATAATCCGACCAGACGACAGGAGGGCGTTCATGCGGGAGTGAGTTGATGTGCTGCGCGGCTTCGTATCCGCCATATCCCCATCCGTCGACGACGGTTCTGCCGTCCGGGAGGAGCGGGTTCGTGTAGTTGAAGTAGAATGGTTTCGATATCCATACCTCGATGATGAGGATCAAGGAAAGGAGGATCGTGAATGTTGTCAGGATGACCGGTTTCCCGATCGACCTTTTCTTTTCAAGAAGTATCGGTACCAGCCTGAAATATCCGAGAGCGGCAAGAAAGGCCGCCGCCGGATAGAGAATGATGCCGTAGCGGATCGTCGCGATGACTCCCGAAAAAGCCTGCGCGAGCGGAAATATGATCATGAAAAGGGAAAGGAGTATGTTTTCCTGGAAGAAAGCCTCTTTTTTTTCTTTTTTTCGGGAGAATACGAAAAGGCTGAGGATTCCGAATAGTACCGGAAGGGATAAGGAAAAGACAAGTGGATTGAATTCGAGCGCCGCCACTTCGAGGGGATCGATCCTTCCTAGGATGCCCTGTATCCCACCGACATTCTTGACGTCGAAGGGGACTTTGACGAACGCCTCGAAGGAGAAAATCTGGAGGGTGATGACGATGAGAAATACTGTCGGAAGAACAAGGAGTATTGTTTTCGAAAGGAAGGTCGTCTTCGGGATTTTCTTGAGAAAGGAGAACGAAGCAAGGAGAGCTTTTGAGCGGAACATGACCGCGTCCGTCGTGAGGAGTAAAAGCGTGACAAGGGTTCCTCCGATGATGATCGGTGCGGAGTCCGAGAATCCGGTAAGCAGGTCCCAGAATGAGCTTTTGCGAAGGAATACCGCCGGGACGAATATTCCTATGATGATTCCCGCAAGCAGGAATGCGGAGAGCATGGAGAGGGATGCTTTCCTGATATATGGCGCTGCCTGCTCTTTGTTTTCCCTCCATAGCAGGAGGGACGCGAACAGGATTGAGAGCAGGGAAAAGGGCAGAAGGAATGTGGCGGTGTATTTTGAAAGAAGCGCGAATCCGAGGAGGACGGAGAAGACGAGGGTGTTCTTTCTCGTCGGTTCTCTCAGGAGGAGCATCATCGAGAGGAGCGCTGCTCCGCCGAACGACCAGAGCAGTGCGTCCGGATTCGCTATCTGGGAGATTCCTATCAGGGTCGGAGAAAGCGCCGTGAGCATGGTTCCCCATGCGGCGACCCATGCATTCCTGAAGAGTCGCTTCGCGATGAGGAATATGACAATGAGAAGGACCGTATTCGCCACGATGAGGGGAAATCGGAATGAGAACAGCATCCCGGGGATGTCGTCCGTCCGGTACGATATGATCTTCTCCTTCGCCGGCGGAGCGATTTCCTCCGGGTTCGGATGAGTGAGGAGCGCCGATCCGGAGATAAGCGCGAGGCTCACTCCTGGTTTGTCGTTTATGAGCGTCTTTTTGAGTTTCCCGCTTTCCCAAGCGTCCCAATATTGCGGGATCCGTTCGTAGAACCAGTAATGTTCGTCGGCGGTCTCGAATTCCGTGAGATGATGCATCCCGAACCCGAAGAAGCCGCACAAGGAAAAACCGAGGAAAAGAAACGGAAGGAGATTCTTTCCGGGAATCCGGTTTTTCGTGAGCCAGGAAACGCGCGTCGTGATACCTCTCATGAAGTCCATATCAGTATGTGATAAGCGGTCGTATCTTCACCACCAGATATTTTCCGACCACCGTTTCGCTGACGACGGTGAAACCCGGGAAGTCCTTTCGTTTCCTTTCCGCTTTTCCTCCCTCGATATCGTCGACGGCATAGGCGGCCGATGGCCTGAAATCCGCGGTCGAATCCCGAAGTACTCCCCAGGAGATGTAGCCGATATCGGCATCGGCGTGTTTTCTCGCGAGATAGGCGGTCGCCTTTGCGGCTTCGAATTCGAGGACGAAGTAATGGCCGTCGGGGTTCCGTTCCGCGGAGATGTCGCGAGCGATGTGTAAGGCGACCGGTTCTATGTTTCCGAGGCGGGATCCGCCGAAATACTTGCTTTCGTTTTCGGCGTGTATGTACATGCTCCGAAAGAATGACAGGTTACTCGCGGTGAATGCCAGCACGGAAAAAAGCATGAGGAATATGCCGACTTCCCGGTGCATTTTCGAGACGAAGCGGATCCAAAATCCGAGGAGAAGAAACGGGGAGAAGAAGAGGGCGATGAAGAAGAAAGCGAAGAGGAGCGCGGTGCTGGCGCTGCT
>CAYRYX010000061.1:0-6403 GCA_964428755.1 uncultured Bdellovibrionales bacterium
CGACCAACCCGACGACGACGCTTACGAACGCCGCACTCCTCTACGCTACCGGCGGGGAGATGTATGTCTACGATGCCGCCGGAAACGCGACGCAGATATCCCCGCATGATGATATGGGACTGTGGCACTACAACTCCACGAATACGAGAACCGGGAAGACGCTCGAAGTGAGCATGGAACTCCTCACCAAGGACATCGACCGGATTCTTGGCGGCGGATACGTATACGAGAACGGAGACCGTCTGTTCTCCGGAGAAAACCGCATCGACGCGCTTTCCCTCAAAACAGACACGAATGCGACGACCCTCGGAACACTTCAATCATCCGTCGATACGAACCTTCTTTCCATCAGCGCGAGCCTTGCGGATTTCGGAAAGGACATCGACGAACTTTCCGAAAAGATCGAAGACTTCGACACGAGAATGACGGGCGTGGAAGACCTCGAGGATCGGATCGTCGTGCTCGAGGACAGCGCAGCGTCCCGGGACTCGCAGATTTCCGCGCTCATGGAATTCTATTCCGCGCTCAGTCTGGGAAGCGTGCTGGTGCTTGATGTCGACGGAAACCTCGCGCTGCAATCGGGAGACCTCCTGATCCGGGATATCGAGGCGCAAGGGACGATCCGCGCCGAGGATGTGGAGGCGGAGGATGGTATCACCGCCGGAGGCGTCGTCGCGGGCGCAGCTATCGCCGCAGGGGAGGAATCCTCCGGATCCGAGACGCTGAAAGCGGGGGACGATATGATTGTCATTGACACGGAGTATGCCGGAAAAGACGCCAAGATATTCATAACGATCAAAGGCTCCCCGCATGGGAAGTCTCTCTACGTCGATGATATCGAGGAAGGGGAGGGCTTCACCGTGAAGATGGACGGGGACGCCTCCGATAAGGATATCGATTTCTTTTGGTTCGTGCTTCGGTAGCCCGGTCCTTGCGTCATCTCTAAAAAGTCTGTCATTGCGAGCGTAGCGAAGCAATCCAGTCTTACCGAAAAATCCTCCGGATTGCCGCGCTCGAAGACTCGCTCGGATGACAGAAAAACGAACACGCAATCAAGTATCATACTGAGTTACGTAACCCTTTTTTCGTTGAACGTATGGGGAAAAGAACACCGACCATGAGCATGGAGTTTTTTAGATTGGCACTCTCGAACAGAGATTGCCAACTTTTTTCTTTTATGATAGCTTGAAGACAAGCGAGTCAGTCAAGTTCTTAAAGTCCATCAGGTTCGTAAAGTTCGAGACAGACCTCTTGTCTTTGCGGGCTTTATGAACTTTATAAACTTGAAAAACTTTATAAACTCATCCGTATGAACATCAACATCTTCACGCAGAAAAGTCAGGAAGCCCTGCGGCGGGCGCAGGAGAACGCGATGTCGCGGGGGAATCCGGAAATCCGTCCGGAACACCTCCTCTACGCGCTTCTCATCCAGGAGGATTCCATCGTGCCGTCGGTGCTCGCCGCGATCGACGCGGATATCGAGCACCTGAAGGGGGAGGCGCTCGGAGCGATCGACGTCCTGCCCAAAGGTTCCGCCGGAGCGCCTGGGCAGATGTTCGTTGCGCCTTCGACCGCCAAGATCCTCGAGGCCGCGGGAAAAGAGATGGCGAAGATGGGCGACCGGTTCGTCTCGACCGAGCATCTCCTCCTCGCACTCCTCTCAGAGGCGGGATCAATGAGAGATGCACTCGGGAAGGCGGGCGCGGCCTACGATGCCGTCCTTCAGGCGCTCTCGAAGCTCCGCGGATCCGCGCGCGTCGAGAGCGATACGCCCGAGGCGTCATACCAGGCGCTTGAGAAATATACGCTCAACCTCACGAAACTCGCCCGCGAGGAGAAACTCGACCCGGTCATCGGTCGCGACGAGGAGATCCGCCGGGTGATGCAGGTCCTCTCGCGGCGTACGAAGAACAACCCGGTGCTCATCGGCGAGGCGGGGACGGGGAAGACCGCCATCGCGGAGGGACTCGCCCAGAGGATCGTCTCGGGCGACGTGCCGGAGACGCTCAAGGGAAAGGAGATCATCTCGCTCGACCTCGGGGCGCTTCTGGCGGGCGCGAAGTTCCGTGGCGAGTTCGAGGAACGGCTCAAGGCGATCCTGAAGGAGGTGGAGTCGTCCGCGGACCGGTTCATCCTCTTCATCGATGAGATCCATACGCTCGTCGGCGCCGGGGCGACCGAAGGCGCGCTCGATGCGTCGAACATGTTGAAGCCCGCTTTGGCTCGCGGGAAACTTCGTACCATCGGCGCGACGACGACAAGGGAGTATCAGAAGTACATCGAGAAGGACGCGGCGTTCGAACGACGGTTCCAGCCGGTGTATGTCTCCGAGCCGTCCGAGGAGGACGCGCTCGCGATCCTGCGCGGCATCAAGGAGAAATATGAGCTGCATCACGGCGTGCGCATCGAGGATGATGCGCTTTCCGCCGCGGTGAAGCTTTCGAAACGGTATATCACCGAGCGCTTTCTGCCGGACAAGGCGATCGACCTCGTCGACGAGGCAGCGTCTCTGCGGAAGATGGAGATCGACTCCATGCCGACGGAACTCGATGCGCTCGAGCGGAGCATCCGCCGGATGGAGATCGAGAAGCGTGCGCTCGAGAAGGACGACGACGTGAAATCGAAGAAAAAGGTCGGGGAGATCGATCGCGAACTCGCCGAACTCCGTGAGAAATCCGGGAAACTTTCCGTCCAATGGAAGGGCGAGCGCGACCTGATACAGGGGCTCCGGAAGCACAAGGAGGAGATCGACCGGCTCCGCGGGCAGGCGGATACGGCCGAACGGGAAGGGAAACTCGATCTGGTCGCCGAGATCCGCTACGGGCGCATCCCGGAGACGGAAAAACTGCTCGCTACCGAGGAAAAGAAACTCGCGAAGCTTCAGAAACAGGGCTCCATCCTGCATGAGGAGATCACGGAGGAGGATATCGCTGCGGTCGTCTCGAAATGGACCGGCATCCCCGTTTCAAAGATGCTCGAAGGGGAGTCGGGAAAGCTCGTCGCGATGGAGAGCGAACTCGGCAAGCGGGTCGTCGGTCAGTCCGACGCGATCCGCGCGGTGTCGAATGCGATCCGTCGGAGCCGCGCCGGTCTCGGGGAAGAAGGCCGTCCGATCGGCTCGTTCATTTTTCTCGGATCCACCGGTGTCGGAAAGACCGAACTCGCGAAGGCGCTCGCGGCGTTCCTGTTCGATGACCAGCGCTCGCTCGTCAGAGTGGACATGAGTGAATATATGGAGTCGCACTCGACCGCGAAGCTCATCGGATCGCCGCCGGGGTACGTCGGGTACGACGAGGGCGGACAGCTCACCGAGAAGATCCGCCGCCGTCCGTACGCGGTCGTCCTCTTCGATGAGATCGAGAAGGCTCATCCGGACGTGTTCAATATCCTTCTCCAGATCCTCGACGACGGCCGGCTCACCGACGCGAAAGGTCGGACGGTATCCTTCAAGAATACGGTGATCATCATGACCTCGAACGTCGGTTCGGATGTGCTCGCCAGAGCGGACGATCTCGGATTCCGCGAGACGAAGCGGACGGGAAATGAGCTTCGCGAGGACGATATGCGCGCCAAGGTGATGGCGAGTCTCAAGGAGACGTTCCGTCCGGAATTCCTGAATCGTATCGACGAGATCGTCATCTTTCATCCGCTCGGGCGGGACATGATCCGAAAGATCGTCGACATCCAACTCGCGCTCGTTGCGGAACGGCTTGCGTCGAAGGAGATCTCTGTGGAGTTTTCCGAGTCACTCCGGGAAGAGCTCGCGAAACGGGGGTTCGATCCGTTCTACGGCGCGCGACCGCTCAAGCGTGTCATCCAGAACGAGATACTCGACCCGCTCGCGCTCGCGGTCATCGAGGGAAGGACTGTTTCCGGGAAACCGGTCGTCGTCGACATGAAGAAAGGAAAGATCGTGTTCGGATGATATTTGAGGTGGCGACCATTGACATATATGGTGATAATGGCCTAGAGTGCGGGCAGTTCCTTTTCGAGGAGAACGGCATGAAAGACAGCGGGATTCCGGTAGTGTTTACGGTAGACGAACTATTGGAAATGCGGCTCGGAAACGGGCGTTTTTCCGTGACGCGGTTCAAGCGGATTTTCCGGAGCAGCGTCAGAAAGGCTCTTTCCAAGCGGTATCGGGAACTTCACGAGGCGGATCTGGAGGTCGGACGGGTCGCGGTACGGGGTGTTGACAGGATGACTCCCAAGGATTTCCTGCTTGATGTCTCCTGCTTTCCCGAAGGGAGGATCCGGTGGCGGCAGACGTTCCGATATGTCTTTCGCTCCCCGGGTCAGAGTCTGAGTGGTTTCCTGATTCCTGGGAGGAAGCGTTATGTGGAGTGAGCTGGCGGGCGGCGTGGGGAAAGTATCCCATGGCCGCCCTTTCTTATCTATCGCTTGAAAGGAATCCTCCGAACTGGTAAGCTCGAATCGGTATTCCTTCCCTACTTTTCCCATGCTTTTCCATTTCTCCATATTCTTCTGGTCGATCGCGTTCTTCTTCGGGATGTGGATCGTCGCATCGGACGAAAGCATCCCGTTCTGGAGCGGGTACCTATCCTCGATCGGGGTGCTTTCGCTCATATCGCTCGTCTCCGCGAAGCGTATCACGAAGCGTCTCCGGAACAGCTTCGTGCCGCTCCTCCTTTCCTTTTCGGCGCCGTCGCTCCTTTCGCTCATCGACGCTCCGGGGGAGAAGTTCGCGTTCTCGCTGCTTGCCGCTCTGATGTTCTATGTCGCATTCCTCGCGCTCTATCGGCTCCGGTTCGCGCCGACGGATCGTACGGCGCGGTCATTTCTTTCCATAGCCGCGCTTGCCGCGCTCTTCTTTTTCTACTCGGCGGCGTACGGGTTTTACCTCAACTTCTCCGTGCCGCTCGCGTCGCTCGTCGCCGTCTTCGCACTCGGGTCTTTCGGTGCGGCGTACCAGACGCTCTATCCGATTCTCCCGAAGAATCGGACCAGGGTCGCGCTCTACTCCTCGGTGATCGCGTTCTCGATGGGGGAAATTTCCTGGATGCTTTCCTTCTGGCCGTTCGGATATCTGACAGCCGGATCCGCTGCGCTCGGATTCTTCTTTTTGCTCTGGGATATGGCGGGCTCGTTATTTCTCGGGGCACTTTCCCGGAAGCGGACGATCGTCTACCTCGTCGTCATACTCGCGCTCGTCGGGCTGCTCGTCGGGACATCCCCGTGGAACATCCGCGCGTGACGGTCATCGGGGATCGGGATCCTTGCCTTAAATGTCGGAATATGGTATCCCTCTAACTGAGGGATTTTTTATTTTTTCCTATGGAATTGGCAAAAAAAGCGATTCGAGTGGGGCTTATCGTGATATTTGTTTTTTTGATCGGCGGTCTTGGCGGTCTTTTTGTCCGGGAGCGGCTTCTGCCTTCGCTCCTCGCTTCGTTTCCGTCGTTGTCCCGGGTACCGCTCTTTCAGAACATCGCCGGAAACGTGACGGTCATAGAGAAAACCGAACAACTGGTCGTCCGGGAGGACGATTCCGTGGATGCGATCGTCTCTCAGCCGTCGACCGCGGTCGTGAATATCATAGCGTCGGAAGTCGGCAGCGGTGTCGCGACGCTGTTCCAGCCGGGGAGGAGTCGCACCGGCGTGTTGCTCACGAATGACGGTTTGATCGCGACGTACGGAAATCCGTTCGCTGATCCGCGTGCGGCGGACAGGAATCTTTCCTATACCGCGCTGCTTTTCGACGGCACGAGCCATGAAGCGAAACTTGTCGGTGAGGATCCGCTCACGAACCTCACATTCTTCCGGATAGAAGGCGGGAATTTTCCGGCGATCGCGTTCGCGAATTCCGACGACTCCCGTCCGGGAACCAAACTCGTCGCGATCGGGAACTCGTTCGAGGAATATCAGAACCGATTTTCGATCGGCGTGCTCTCCCATCGGAACAAGACACTGAATCTTTCCGGGAAAACCGTCGCTTCAACCGAGAAGTGGGAAGGTGTCTTCGAAATGGATCTCGCGAATGCAGGAGAGTATATCGGCGGTCCGGCGGTGAACTTCCGGAGCGAAATGGTGGGTCTGTTCGGCAGTCAGACGATCGACGGAAAGGAGACTTACTTCCTTCTTCCGTCGAATACGATACGTGATGCGCTCCGTCTCGCGACCGAAAACGCACTCGGGTCCCGTCCATCTTTCGGCGCATACTATCTGACACTCACGAAGGCATCCGCGTTCGGTTCCGGCGCCGAGGCCCGTGATCGTGGCGCGCTCATCTATTCGCCGTCCGGCAGGACCGGACTCGCGGTGCTTTCCGGCTCGTCCGCCGAAGCGGCCGGTCTCCGGGTCGGGGATGTGGTCGCGGTGGTCGGCGGTCGGGAAGTGAATCTCGACAACCCGCTTTCGGTCGCGCTCGGACGGTTCCGGAAAG
>CAYRYX010000062.1:0-5810 GCA_964428755.1 uncultured Bdellovibrionales bacterium
ATCTCGTATGCCTTGAGTTGGAAGATCTTGCCGGTGTTCGTGAAGAACATGAGATCGTCGTGCGTCTCAAGCGTGATGACCATGGAGATGCGGTCCTCGTCCTTGGCGACCGCGCCGATGACGCCCTTGCCACCTCGCTTCTGCACGCGGTAGACGGTCGGATTCATGCGCTTGATATAGCCATCCTCGGAGATGGTGATGATCGCCTCCTCGTTCGGCACGAGGTCTTCCTGTTTGAATTCGCCGATACCGGACCGGACGACCTTGGTCTTCCGCTCGTCGCCGAATTTTTCGCGGAGTTCGAGGAGTTCGCTCTTCACGAGCGCGAAGATCTTCGTCTTGCTCCCGAGGAGTGTCTCAAGCTCCTTGATGATCTTATATTTCTCGTCGAGCTCGTCCTCGATCTTCTTGCGTTCGAGACCAGCGAGCGTCTGGAGCCGCATCTCGAGGATGGCGGTCGATTGACGGTCGGAGAGCTTGAATTTCTTCATCAGATTCGCGTGCGCCTCCTCCTTGGTCGGCGACTTGCGGATCGTGTCGATGACTTGGTCGATGAAATCAAGCGCTTTCTTGAGACCCTCCAAAATATGTGCGCGATCCTTCGCTTTCGCGAGCTCGAACTGCGCGCGGCGGGTGACCACCTTCTCCCGGTGGATGATGTAGTGTTCGAGGATGGATTTCAGGTTGAGAATCTGCGGATCGATACCGTCGACCAGCGCGAGCATGTTCACATTGAAATTCTTCTGGAGGTCGGTCAGGGTATAGAGTTGGTTCAGGACCTTCTGCGGATACGCCTCTTTCTTGAGCTCAACGACGATCCGGACACCATCCTTGTCGGACTCGTCGCGTAGGTCGCGGATACCCATGAGCCGGCCTTCCTTCACGAGATCGGCGATCTTCTCGATGAGTGCGGATTTGTTGGTCTGATAGGTGATCTCGGTGACGATTATCTGGAAGAGGCCGGCTTTCGTCTCGACGATTTCCGCCTTCGCGCGAGTCGCGATTTTCCCCTTTCCAGTGGCGTACGCCTCACGGATGTCCTTCGCATTGTATATGATGCCACCGGTCGGGAAATCCGGTCCCTTGATGAATTGCACGAGGTCATCGACGCCGGCATCCGGATGATCGATGAGGTGGCAAATGCCGTCCACGAGCTCGTTCAGGTTATGTGGCGGAATATTCGTCGCCATACCGACCGCGATACCGACCGTACCGTTCAGAAGAAGCTGCGGAAGTTTCGCTGGGAGCACGGTCGGCTCCATATGTACGCCGTCGAAGTTCGGAATGAAGTCCACCGTGTCCTTCTCGATATCGAGCATCATCTCTTCCGCGATCGGGGAAAGTTTCGCTTCGGTATAGCGATACGCCGCCGCACCGTCACCGTCGAGCGAACCGAAGTTTCCCTGCCCCCAGACGAGCGGGTACCGAAGCGAAAAGTCCTGCGCCATGCGGACCATGGTCTCGTACACCGCGGAGTCGCCGTGCGGATGATACTTCCCGAGCACCTCACCGACGACCGTCGCCGATTTCCGGAATTTCGCACCCGAGCGGAGACCGGTAGACCACATCGAATAAAGGATGCGGCGATGCACCGGCTTCATGCCGTCACGGACATCCGGCAAGGCGCGCGCCACGATGACACTCATCGCGTAGTCGAGGTATGACTGTCGGACCTCGTCAGTGATCTGCCGGGGGTCGATCCTTCCATGGATAGCGATATGCTCGCTTGTCTGTTCGCTCATACTCCTCTATTTATCCCTGATTTTATCGGACTTCCGTCTTTCTCTCTTCCACCGCCCCCTGTCCACCGAAGATCTCGTCGAGCGACTTCGCTTCTTCCGACGGTTTCCCGATCGGAAGCTTCTCCTGGATCTTCTTCACATCCTCCACCGGAGCCGATCGGCTCAGGTTTTCCTGCAGGGTGAAGACCCAGATGAGTACCACGAAAAACATAGTGACGAGCACCCCGACCCATGCATACCAGACCCGGACATGTTCCGGCTTCTGCCGTATCTCCTCTATTTTCCGTCCGATCCGTTCGCGCATACCCTCGAAAAAAAATACTAGGACTTCTCCAGAAATACGATTTCCATGCCCTTTCCTTCGAGATCCTTCTTCTTGAAATTGAGTTTCGATACCGCATTCTCACGGGAACAGCCGAGCTCCTTGCAGAACGCCTCCGTCCCCTCAGCTTGGATCGAGACCCCTTCGAGCGCATAGTGCATCGGGATGACCATCTTCGGCTCTATGCTGCGGAGGAGCTCGTCCACCTCCTTCGAGGGAAGCGTATCGCCGCCACCGACCGGCATGAACAGGATGTCGATGTCGCCGATTTTCTCGATGGTCTTTTCGTCAAGCTTGTGCCCGAGCGCCCCGAGAAAGCAAAGTTTCACGTCTTCGGAGTCGAAGATGAAAATCGTATTCCGACCGTGTTTCGCACCCCATTCCTCGTCCCGTGAAGACGGATACCCGAAGATGCTCGTTCCTTTTATGGCATATTCGCCAGGCGTATAAACGACCGCCGGTCCATCCTTGAGCCCGGACAACGCCTCATCGTCCGGTGAGACATGCGAGAGAAGGACGAGATCGGCATGTCCGAACGGCGTCCGGATCCCGGTCTTCTTTTCCGGAAGATCTGTCCAGATGACAACATCCTCCGTCGCCCGGCCGGCCGGCTTGGTGGTTATCTTGAAGCAATAATCGCCGTAATACTGGATATTCATACGAAGAGGAAACAAAAGAGGCTCTCGCCCCACGGAGACATTCTAGCACAGGAATTCCGGCTTGTCACGTCCGATTCCAGGCGTATTATCGACACATTTCGGAGGAAATGACAATTGCCACCATATACGGACATGGTATCTTGGAAAAAGTCATTTCACAACCTACGAGGAGCCGGATATGCGACAAGAAACCTTCTCCGTCGCGGAACTCCCCGCACGGACCATACGGAAGATTCAGGATGACGCCCGAAGACTCCGTCGCTTGGCAAGATTCGTCATCGTGCTTGATGAGAGTGGAGCCGTCCGCGAAACCATAGAGAACTACCCGGAATCATACGAGTGCTTCACCCGACCCGTGATCGCCATACTCGCACCCACGAAGATAGGCGACAAAACGTTTCCGGAAACCCTCGTCTTCGAGATGACCTACGAACGTGCCGTTCCTTACACGCGCATCGAGGAAAATCTCCCAAGAGGAGGAAAGCGCATACCGATACCGGCACGTCATCGAGTACGGGCCATCACCGAAAGCGAACTTCGTTCGGCATGGCCAGCCCTCGAACAAGGATTCGTTTCCATACTCCGGGAACGTCTCTACCACTGGAAGTCACTCGGGAACCTGTTCTGGCTCGGAAAGAGAAAAGGGTTTTACAGCGGGATGCTCTTCCGTTGCAAGACAGAAGATGTCGCGATCTATCGGGAATTCTGGAGAGAACACCTCCGATATCGGAGTAGCGATCTTCTCGATATTCTCGGCTCCATCCGGCGCTACAAGCGCCCGCACTACAGTGATCGACAACTTGATGCGATGAAAGGAGCGCAGACGGTCGCACGCGTCCTCGCCGAAAGACGCATCGTGGAACGCCGGTACATCATCGAACGGACAAGACGCCTCAGACCGCTTCTTGAATGCATCTGCGCGTGGAAAAATCTTCAGACGACCGAAGAAAATCCATGCTCCCCGACATCGCTCCTCTTTGACAATGGCATCGGAAAAAAGAATCTCTTCCCGCGATTCGCCAAAATATCGGCGTATTTCAGGGAGAAATCGAGGAGTCGTCACGCAAAAGGGTGTTTTTCCGTCGAAATCATTCCGAAGCCGATACTCGTGACAGAATGGCGGGACAAGCGGGATGAGGAACTCGCGCGAAGAAACCCCTCTGTCCCATGCTCTCCGGAATATGAGGAGAATTGTCTCGACGATATTCCGTTCACCCTTGAAGAGCTCGCGGCGCACGATGCTCAACACGACACATCGTCAGATCCGGATCGCGTCCCCTTCTGACAGCGGCTTCCAAACGGGAGCCGTTTTTCTTTGTCTTGCGCTTTACAAAAAACCGGTTCTTTCCTATGATTCCAGTTCTTCTTTCACAACTGCCCGAGGAGGCATCATGTTTCTATCGAATCCCGATGCCCACGGCATCATTACCCTTCCCAATGGAATCGTTCTCAATAAATGGCTCGCCGACAAGGTGTTTCGACTTCCTATGGAGTCGTATCTCACCAAAAGCAAGCTTCACGCCCTCATCAAGCGCGAAACACACGCCCCGCAAGCGGTCTTTGTTCCCGATGGACTCACACCGGGCGACGAGCAGTGGAGAATATGGATTGCGCATGCCGCCGGAACCGACCGGCGCGAGATAAGCGAACGAGTCTACGAAAGCCACAAATGGCTCTGGGAAAACGAACAATGGATTTATGGGCCGGCTCCAAAAAGCCCCGTTTCCTCGGTCGAACACCTCATCCGCCGACTCACTGAGATCCATATCTCGCAAGAACCGCGACAACTCGCCCTACTGGATACGGAAGGAAATCCTTTCAAAGATGATTCAGGCGTCACGATCATCCGTAGAACGTCCATAAAAAAAATCCTCAAGAGGCAGAAGGTCGGCGTTCCCGGTCAGTCGGCAAAATATTGGCCGTGGGTCGCATGGACGTTCCACACAACATTTCGCGGCGATCCGACGGAGCTATACCGCCGGTTTGGAACGATCAGCAAGATTGTCGCCGCAAAAAATGCTCGTGGAGACGATCGGCTAAAACTTCCGGGTTTTGGGCCGAAAATCTTTTCTCTGCTTGCGCTATTCTACGCCGAACTCGGTCTGATCAAAATGCCGCCGGATGCGATTCCTGTCGATGTCCACCTTCAGAGGATTGCCGAAGCACTCGGAATCATACGGTACATCGGAGAAGGGTATCCAACGAACGAAATGTTCGAAGATGCTCTTCGGCTCCTCTTCTGCGAAATTTGCTATGAGAACAATTGGTCGACCGAGGATATGTCGCATGCGCTCTGGTTCAACGGGAAATATCTCTGCACAAACTGTTCAAAAAACAAGGCGGTGGAGGATTACTGTCCGATGTACGCGGTATGCGGCGGAACACTCGCCACCGTAGAATACTTCCACAAGGGGCACTGGAACACCGGTGGCAACCGAAAGGTGGTTGGGACCGGAAACATGAATCTCATCGGCATCTGACCGACCAGCCGGAACATCGGCTGGTTTTTTCTTTTTCTGGACAAAATCGGATAATAATGCTAATCCGAAAGCGACCTCAATCGAGGCAGTAGTTTCTTAACCTTCCACTCTAAAAGGAGTAGGCCATGGGAATTTTGTCGATATATCTTGTTTACAATGATGCATTGAGTTGCATCGAAAACGATCCGGAGTTCGGAAAAAACGTGAGTGAAGCTTCATCGGCTGGATATCCCCGCACATTAGTTTCAATTGGTGCCCGGCATGGAAACTGTACCTGCGCGAACGCAGCCAGTTTCATCGGTTCCATCCACAGTCATGACGACGGGTTCGTCTTTGTCAGTGGAAACACAGCCGAAATGCTCTCCTGGAGGGAGAACCAGCATCTCAAGAAGGCTCTCGAAACGTTCCGGAGGGACCATCCGCCGGAGCAGGAAGGAGACTGAATCACCGGAGGCTATTCATCGTAATGGCCTCCTTTTCGTTTTCGTAATACCGCATTGTCACATTCACCGTAAGAACGCTTGCCAAAATCGTGATTTCGTCATATACTCGTTTGTACTGTTTCGGGGTGGGAATCCCCTCCTTTTAATCAGTAACGCGCATTAAT
>CAYRYX010000063.1:0-5809 GCA_964428755.1 uncultured Bdellovibrionales bacterium
GGCAGGAATCCGGGGCGAAGGCGGTGCTTGCGGATATCGTGAAACAGTATCCCAAAGCGGTCGTTTCCAAGACCGATCCGAACCGCAAGGAGACGGGCGCGGCTCCGATTACCGTCGTGATCGGGAAGTGACCGGAAAAATGAACCGCATATAAAGAAAAAATAACACGAAACGTATGGGGAGCATCCGCAACAGGGTTTTCTTTTTCGTGAGCATCATCGTGGCGATCGCTATGACGGCCATGTTCATCGCCGTAGCGGTTTTTCTTATGAGGAGTTTCGGCGCCGAGGAAAAAGCCCGTGCGATCGAGGATGTCGCCCGAACGAACGAACTTATCCTGAACCAGGTGGATCAGCTGAACCTGAAGCTCGCTGACTGGGCGCAGTGGGACGACTCGTACGCATTCATACAGGATCAGGAGGGGAATCAGGACTTCGTCGTGTCGAACGTGAATAACGAGGCGCTCAAGATACTCGGTATCGAGTCCGTGGTGTTTGTCGATGGGGACGGTCGCATAGTCCTTCAGAAGAGCATCGATCCGGAGACCGGAACAGAAATGTCACTCCCCGCGAGCCTCGAGGAGCATCTTCGGAAGGGTGATTTCCTCGTGATGCACGAGGCGGTCGGAAGTGCCAAGAAGGGGTTGCTCGCGCTCCGGGAAGGTCCGGCTATCGTGGCCTCGCAGCCGATCGTGAAGAGTTCCGGCGAGGGTCCCGCGAAGGGAACGATCATCTTCGTGAGTTTTCTTGACAAGGATTGGCAGAAAGAGACATCGCAGCTCATCCGACTCCCGTTCTCCATAGATTCGTTTCGGAGTCAGCGGCTTTCCGCGGAGTTCTCCGACGTGAAAAGCCGTTTATCCGGAGAGGAGTCCGTATACGTGAATCCGGTCGATGATGAGCGGATTCTCGCCTACGGGGCGGTGAAGGATGTGTACGGGGAGCCGGCGATCATCTTCCGGATGGAGGTGCCCCGGACGATACATGCCGCCGGAGTGAAAGCGTTGTACGTGTTCGCGTTCCTCCTCGCCGGTATCGGATTCGTGTTCTTCCTGTCGCTTTCGTCGCTCCTCAGGCGTGAGGTTTTGTCTCGTATCGAGGCGCTTACGGCCGCCGTTTCGGAGATACGGGTCGGCGGTCCGACGAAGCGCATCGCTCTTTCAGGAAACGACGAATTGTCGGCTCTTGCGGGGAAAATAAACGGGATGATCGATGCTCTCCGGAAGATGGAGCTTCGCGGGGAGGAGAGCGAAAAACGGTTCCAGACGATCGCGGATACCGCGCCGGTCATGATCTGGATGTCCGATCAGGAGAAGGCGTTCACGTATTTCAACAAGGGCTGGCTCGAATTCACCGGACGGAAGCTCGAAGAGGTGCTTGGAGAAGGCTGCATACACGATGTGCATCCGAACGATCAGGACAGGGTGCTCCAAGCGTACCATGCTGCATTCGACGAGCGGAAGCCGTATACGAACGAATTTCGTCTCCATCGTCGGGACGGGGAATACCGCTTCGTTTCCGTGAAGGGTGTGCCGTACTACAGCTTGCTCGGGGAGTTTCTCGGATATGTGGGCGTCTGTTTCGACGTGCATGATCAGAGGGCGAACGAGCGTCGCCGTGAGGAACGCATCGAGGAAGTGGAGAAGCTGAACGCCGTCATGGTGAGCCGCGAACTCAAGATGATCGAGCTCAAGGATGAGGTGAAGCAGCTTCGGAAGGATCTCGAGGAGATGCATGCGTCCGTGAAAAAATAATAGTATCGGTAACAGGCAGTCCTATTTTCGGAACCATGAAAGATATCATACGGAAAGGATCCGTTCGCGAGCCGATCGCTCCGGTTGACGGCGCGGAGCCACGGTCGGAAACGGTTTCTCCGTCCGTCATCGTTGACGGGTTCGCGGAGGAGAAAAAAAAGTATGCCCGCGAGCTGGAGCGGCAGAACAGAACGCTTCGGGATACGGAGCGTGCGGTTCTGAATATTCTCGAGGACACGCTTGCGCTCCAGGAAAAGGCCGAGTCGGAAGCTGAGGAACTGAAGAAGTTCCAGCTTGCCGTAAGCGGAAGCTCGGATACGATCGTCATCACCGATCCGGACGCCACCATTCTCTATGCGAACGACGCGGCATGTCGGACGACCGGGTATTCAAGTGAGGAGGTGATCGGGAGCAAGCCTTCCCTGTGGGGGCGCCAGATGGGAAAGCCTTTCTATGAGGCGATGTGGAAGACCATAAAGGCTGACAAGAAACCCTTCCATGGCGAAGTGGTGAACAGGAAGAAGGACGGCGGGAAATATATCGCGGAATTGAATATAATCCCGCTCCTCGGCGCTGACGGGGAGGTTCGCTTTTTCGTCGGCGTACAGCACGATGTGACGGAGCGTCGTCGGTATGAGGATGACCTTATGACGGCCGCGAAACGCCTTGAAGCGGCGAATGCGGATGTGACCAGGGAGAAGGAACGCTCTGAGGGCGTGCTTCGGTTTCTTCGCTCGATCGGTGACGGGGTATTTGCGACCGATCGGGACGGGAAGATTGTCTTCATGAACAAGGCGGCGGAGGAATTGTCCGGATGTCCGGCCGTGAACGCGGAGGGGATCTATTACGGTGACGTGTTCTGTTTTTCGCTCGAGCGGAATCCGATGGCCGGTTGTGTGCGGATGGTGGAGGATGCCATATCGGAGAACCGGATCGGAGAGGATGGGTCGTCGCATGTCATTCTCGGCCGCCGCGATGGCGGCCAGCTTCCGGTATCATATACCGTAGCGCCGATACGGGATGAGAAGGGCGATCCGATCGGCTGCGTCGTGACGATGCAGGATGCGAGTCGCGATCGGCAGATGGAGCAGATGAAGAACGATTTCCTTTCGATAGCGGCGCACCAGCTCCGGACGCCGCTCACCGGTGTGCGGTGGAGCCTCGAGATGCTTCTCGACTCGGGAACCGTCAGTGAGGAAATCTCCGCCGAACTTCGGAAGATACATGAGAGCAGCTGTCATATGTCGGTCCTTATCGACGATCTTATCGACGCGTCGCGCATCAATCAGAAACTTCTTTCTGAGACGCCGGTCTCCGTGAATCCGGCGGACGTGGTGCTCTCCTCGATCGAATCGATGCGCGCCGCCGCAGGAAAACGGAAGATAACGATCACCTCGCGCATGTCGAAAGATATGCCGGAGGTTCCTCTTATAAAGGAGGGATTCCTCGAAGTCATGGGAAACCTTATCGGGAATGCGATAAAATACAGCAAGGACGGGGGAGAGGTGCATGTGGAGGCGATCAGGCGCGGCGGCGTGTTCCGCGTGAGTGTCGCCGACCAAGGAATCGGGATTCCGAAAAGCGAGCAAGGCAAGATCTTCACCCGGTTCTTCCGGGCGACGAATGCCATGCTCAAGGAGACGGATGGCTCCGGTATCGGACTTTCGGCGGTGAAGTCGTTCCTCGACGAAATGGGCGGTCGGATCTGGTTCGAGAGTTCGGAAGGGAGCGGGACCACGTTCTTCATCGAACTTCCGATCGTTCACGAGGCGAAGTCCGCCAAGAAGCCCGCTAAGAAGAAATAACCCATCGTTATGACGGAAGAAAAGAAAGGGAAACTCCTCGTGGTCGAGGATGACGAATTCATCTCCGCGATCTACGCGAAGAAGCTGTCGATGGAGGGGTATGAAGTCCGTTTGGCCGAGAACGGCGAAAAGGCGCTTTCGATGATGCGCGAGGAGAAGCCCGACCTGGTGCTGCTCGACATCATCATGCCGGTCATGGACGGGTTCGAGGCGCTCCGGCAGATCCGGGCGGATGAGAAGCTTCGGGATGTCAAGGTGGCCGTTCTTTCGAATCTGAGCGAGGACAAGGAGATGTCGCAGACGCGCGAGCTGGGGGCGGTCGATTATCTCGTCAAGGCGAATATTTCCGTCGCTGACCTTTCGACGAAGGTGGCGGGATATCTTGCGGCGTAATGATCCTTGTATGCAGGGAATGGGCATGAATTTTCCGATATTCGTGAAGAAGTCCGTGTTCGCGGGCTTCGCCTTTCTTTTCGTGCTTCCGGCAAGCACGAACTATCGCCTTGATGGGTATGGGTTCGGTGGTGGAGGCGAGGAAAACATGACGTCCTCCAATTACGTGATTGACGGTATTTCCGGCGAACAGAGTGAAGACCAGCTTCAGGGAACCGCCTACGACCTCGGTTCGGGGCTTATTTTCACGCAGCAGGCGAACGTGCCGCCGGTGCCGACCTTCACGAATCCCTCGAACTACTATAACAAACTCCATGTCGTGCTCGCGACCGGAAACAATCCGACCGATACGAAATTCGCCATCGCGATATCCGACGACAACTGGGCGACGACCGAATATATCCAGAACGACAATACGATCGGCGCCACGCTCGGGGGCGAGGATAGGCAGACCTATTCCGCGTGGGGGAGCGGGTCTGGGTTCGATGTGATCGGATTGACGCCGGGTACCACCTATAAGGTGAAGGTGAAAGCAATGCAGGGAAAATTTACCGAGACTGGATACGGCCCCGAGGCGTCCGCCGTGACGGTGAATCCGCAGCTCTCCTTCGATATCGATGTCGCCGCGACGGACACGGATACGAATCCGCCTTTCGCCGTTGCATTCGGGAGTCTCGTGGCGAATACGGTGACGGACAGTCCTGAGAAAATATGGGTTGACTTCTCAACAAACGGCACGTCCGGCGGACGGGTGTATGTTTCCGGTTCGAACGGAGGGCTGTCGAGTACGCGCGCGGCATCTTTGATCGCAGCGACGACCGGTGATCTTTCCGCGCTTTCAAGCGGTTACGGCGCACAGGGGCAGTCCGCTACGGAGGGAGCGGGGGGGCCGTTTTCGATAGTGGCG
This sequence comes from uncultured Bdellovibrionales bacterium, assembly GCA_964428755.1. Classification (GTDB taxonomy): domain Bacteria; phylum Patescibacteriota; class Minisyncoccia; order Moranbacterales; family UBA1568; genus JAGOTT01. The sequence continues at coordinate 4,859 of CAYRYX010000063.1, forward strand.
CCGTACAATGGCGCGGCGAGTACGGTCGGAACGGTGGACACGGCGATACGCGAAGTGCTCTCGACGACCGCGCCGATCGTATCCGGGCGGGCATCATTTCTTCTCAAGGCGAAATCTTCCGCGGTCACGCCTGCTGCCGGCGACTATGCCGATACACTCACCGTCATCGCTTCCGCGAGTTTTTAGACGCCGTGTGATTGTATGAAATTTTTGAACGTGCTATACTTCTCACAAGTGCGACTTCATTCGTGCTGAAAGAAATAAACATATGCGAAACATGCTTCGCGGGGTGTCGGTTATCAATATAGGCGCAATTCTTGTCGTTCTCGTCGCCCCGCTTCTTTTCCCGGAACCGGCGCAGGCGGCTGGTTTGCAGCAGGCATACGTGCGTCTTGATCGCCTTGCCGACGGAGCCACTACCGGAGGGATGGTGTGTGCCAAATCAGCCACCGTTGCGGTGGAAACAACCGTGAAAGTCACGTTTCCGTCCGGTTTCGCGACGGTCGATACCGCTGCGAACTGGACGGTAACCACTACGAATATCCCTGCCGATGCTACCGCATGGATTGGAATTGGGACGGCTACAGCGGCTTCAGGTCAGGATGTTACATTTCCGAGCGGCGATATGGTCGTTGGGATATTGTACTGCTTTAATTTTTCCGGAACGAGCACGTTGACGAATGCCGGTGCCGGAAATAATCTGGTTGGCAGTATTACGACGCAACTTGCCGGTCCGACCGCTATCGATACATCCAATTTCGCTCTTTCGATTGTCACCAATGATCAGATCGTCGTTTCGGCGACGGTTCCGGCAACTTTTTCGTTCGCTCTTTCCGGGAACACCGATTCGTTCACGACGAACCTCTCTTCTTCGGCGGTCGTTTCGACCTCCGGCCGGACGGTGACCATCGGGACGAACGCGGCTTCCGGCTGGGTCGCCTGGGTGAAGAG
>CAYRYX010000064.1:0-5733 GCA_964428755.1 uncultured Bdellovibrionales bacterium
ACGATGGATTCGACGGGGGCTGTCAGTATCGCGAATCTGAATCTGGGGGCGACGAATTTCGATGAAGATGCGGGCATAGTGGGATGGATCGATATGTCGGTCACTTCGGCATCCGCCGTTTCGACGCCGATGAGTTACACCGCCCAAATCGACGGCAACGCCCTCCTCACCGTCTATGCCGAATCCGACGGTGCCGGAAGCATTCAGAACAGCGGTGTCTCCATCGGCAACAGTTCCCTTCAGACCGGCGCCAGGTTCGCCGTGACCCAGGCGTCGACTTCCACGACCGCAAGCTCCACGCTCTACGGTATCTACAACAACGTCTCCGATACCGGTGTCGTGACCGCGACCGGCGACAACACCTACGGCAGTTACACGAGCGTGACCCGTACCGGAGCGACGACCGCCGGCACCTTCAACAGCTACGGACAGTACATCCTCCTCTCGACCGATGCCGCCGGCGCCGCGACTTCCAACGCCTACGGCAGTTACATCGACACCGGCGTCGCCGGGTCGGTGAACGCCGACACGGTCTACGGTCAGTACATCACGACCGAATCCAACGCCGGCACCGCCTATGGTCTCTATGTCGATGCGGGAACGGGAGCGGGGACGGAATACTCCGGCATCTTCATGAACGGGAACGTGGGAATCGGTGACGCTACTCCGACTGGACTCCTTACTGTCGGCAATGGGGATCTCTTTACGGTCAGTTCGAACGGGGCTACAGTCATCGCCCCGGCCACGGGATCGTCTCCTGGAACGACACTCACCGTATCGAACTCTTGTTTGGGATGCGGGAGTACGCATATCGGGGCCGAAATAGGCGTATCCGGAGCATCCGCGGTGGCCAAGGGACTGAGTGTCACGGCATCGCAGTCGAACAATGGACCCGCTACTGGTGGTACGACCTATGGGATTCAAAACGTGCTTACGAACGCCTCCAATGTCACGAGCGGAACGGACATAAACTATGGGAATTACACGAGCATCGCAAGAACCGGCGCGACCGGTGGCACAGTCAGCAATTACGGTCAATATATTTCCGTCACCGATGATGCCGGTGGTACGAGCACGAATTATGGTATCTATGCCAGCGTGGCCGGTGCGGATACCAATTATGCGGGCGTCTTTACCGGCGGCAACGTCGGCATCGGCGACACCACCCCCGACCAGCTCCTCGAGATCATGTCGGGCGGTGCGGCAAACACCCAGTTCACCGTAAGCAACACGAATGCCGGGGACTACGATTCCCAGATCGGATTCGAGCTTGCCGACGGCACGAACACCTTTACGATGGGTATCGACGACTCCGACTCCGACAAGTTCAAGATCAGCACGACCGCCCTCGGCACGAACGACCGGTTCGTGATCGACAGTACCGGAAGGATCGGCGTCGGCACATCCTCTCCGACCGCCCTCTTCGAGGTGTACGGGACGACCAACAAGATACGCCTCTCCTACGATGGTTCGAATTATGCCAGTCTCTCGGCTTCGAGCACGGGGCAACTCGATATCACGACTTCCTCGGCCTCCGGAGAATCGGTGATCATGTTCGGTGATACCGGCAGCGCAACTGATACGTCCGTGAAATTCCGCAATTCCGCACAGAATTACTATAGCGGTCTCGACGGAGGCACCGGCGACTTCATGATCGGTACCAGCACGACTGTCGGAAGCAACGTTCTTTTCGACCTGGCTTCGACCGGCGCGCTCACGCTCACGGGTACCGCGCTCACTACGGGAAACTTCCTTACGCAGAACGCCGCCGCTCTGACTACCGGTTATGCACAGAAGATAAATGTCAACGGAGCTGCCGTCCTCACCACCGGAGGCGCTATCAATATCGATGGTCCGACCGGTGCGGCGGTCATGAACGCCACCACTGGATTGGTCAATATCTCCTCGACCGGTGCCATTACGAACTCGACCACGGGCGCCGCCTCAGGCACACTCTTCCAGATCACTGGTAACGGCGCTATTACGCCGACCCTGGCTTCCATTTCCGATACGTCCGTGATGACCACGACCGGCAAGCTTCTTGACCTTACTGCCAACGCCGCTACCACCACTACCGGACTTCTGACGATGAGTGCCACTGGCCTTACTACCGGTTACGCGCAGAACATCAATGTGAACGGAGCCGCCGTTCTCACGACCGGAGGCGCCATCAACATCGACGGTCCGACCGGTGCCGCCGCTCAGGCTGGAGGCTCCCTCCTTAAGATCGCTACAGCGGGGGCGGTTACCGGAACCGACGGCAGCGGGAACTCGCTCCAGGTTTCGAGTGCGACCGTTACCGGTACGGTCGCTTCTATCACCGGTTCCGGCACTATGACCACGACCGGCGACCTTCTTACGCTCACCGCCAATGCAGCGACCACTGCGACCGGGCTTCTGACGATCAGTGCGAACGGTCTGACTTCCGGTGGTGCAGTGGATGTTACTTCTTCCTCGACGGCGTTTACCGGTTCGCTTCAGAAGATAACTCTTTCCGGTTCCAATGCCGCGAATACTGGGAATCTCCTTCTCCTTACCGATAGTGGCGCGCTGAATACGACGACGCCGCTCAAGGTGACCGCTGCCGGTGCAGCTGGGCAGATCGCGGTGCTTTTCGAAAATACCGGTTCCGGAACAAGCTTCCGCGTCAACGACGCCGTTTCCGATTCGACGCCGTTTCTTATCGACGCTTCCGGAAACGTCGGTATCGGCACGACGACCCCGACCTATCGGCTCCATGTTCAAGACGATATCTCCGCCACCTATGCGGCGCACTTCGGAAACGACGGAAACAACGCGGATCGCTACGGCATCCAGATCCAAGGCGGCGCGGACGATGCGAGCGGCACGACCTACTACATAAATGCGCTCGACGGCGACGGTGGTCAGGTCGGGTATATCGCCAACACGTCCGGAACATTCGCATTGACTGATGTGTCCGACATCCGGACGAAGACGAATATCACGGACACAGTCATCGGATCCGCGAGCGGTATCATAAGCGACCTCCGCGTCGTGGACTTCAACCGTCTCGCCGATCCGGAAGGGCCACGCATCACCGGGTTCATCGCGCAGGAGGTTGAAACGGTATATCCGGCGGCGATCACGACCGGTCCGACCGGACTCCTCGGCATCATGAAGGATGCGTTTATTCCGCTTCTCGTCAAAGCGGTGCAGGAGCAGCAGATCGTGATCGCCGGTCAGGGAACGGATATCACCGAACTCGATCTCAAGACCGATGCGAGTATCACGACCCTCGGTGCGCTTCAGGCGTCGGTCGATACGCAGCTCACGGTCATCGGTGACGCGCTCGCCGTGCTCGGAGTGGAAAGCGAGACGACGGCTGCGATCCTGACGACGCTTGATTCCCGCGTGCTTTCGACCGAAACCGCAACTGCCGCGCTCCAAGCACAGGTAAGCGAAGCCGACGCGAAGATCGTCGAGCTTGAGACGCAGATGGCGACGCTTTCCGACCAGAGTGCGGCACTCGTCGAGTTCTTCAACGCTTTCGAGCTCGGAAACGTCGTTGTCAAGGACGCGGAGGGGAATGTCGATCTGCTCGGCGGCACGCTCAAGGCACGCGTGCTTGAGACGGGTGGTATCGTCGTCGAGAATGTTTCCGAGGAGGCGCCGACCATCGGTTCGACGGAAATCCTTCCGATCGCGGCAGACCTCGACGCGGACGGTAACGACGACTGGAGCGGCGCCCCGATGACCGACGAAGCGGTGCTCGCGCGTGATGGCAAGACCGTCCGAGTGATGACAAACGCCATGATTCCGATGGTGAAAGGCTCGCGCATCTTCACGAGTTTCCGTGGCAACCCGGGGAGCTTCTCCTGGGTCGAGAAGTATGTGGACGAGGAAGGGGAATATGTCGGCTTCGATATCCGTCTCGAGAACCCGGTGACCGACAAGACCAAGGTCGACTGGTGGCTCATCGAACAGAAATAGGAAAGCAATTTCTAAATCATATGACCCAAAGCACCAAGTCCAAAATTCCAAGTTTCAAATAAATCGCAATGATCGAAATTCAAAAATCAAAACCGATATACGACTTGGAGCCGAGGACGCTTGAGTTCGGGAAGAGGATAATTCGTTTGTGCAAATCACTTCCGAAGAACCAGGTCAACTTCAATCTTATCGACCAGATTTCTCGTTCAGGAACATCCATGGGGGCGAATTATCGGGAGGCAAACGAAACAAGTACAAAGAAAGAGTTTCATTTCCGGATTCGCATCTGCCGAAAGGAGTCCAAGGAAACATTGTATTGGCTTCAGCTCATCATCGAAGCGAATCCGGATTTTGAGGAAAAAATGAAGCCGTTGCTGCAGGAAACGAACGAGCTTATGAAGATATTCGCCGCCATCGCGAAAAAATGCGAAGAGAACAGGACGAAATTATGAATCCGAAATCACAATCTTCAACGTTTCGGATTTTGAAAATTTGAATTTGAGATTTATTTGGAACTTGTAATTTTGAGCTTGTGATTTTCTAGAGAACTTGTAATTTAGAACGTATTCCCTGTGTCCAAAAAACTCCTCCTTATCCTCGCACTCCTCGCCCTCCCAATATTCGGTTGGCTGTTTTTCGGCATGGAGGGTTGGGGGGAGGGTGAAGGGAAGAATCTCTTCGGGGAGCGGACGCTTCATGCGGGTAAGGACTTCCATCTCGAAGAGGACGGAAAGAAAATCCGTGCCGTTCCGGACAGCGAAGCGCTTTCCTTGTTCGACCGGCTGAAGGGAGGATTCGAATCCATGGATTTTTCCCTGGTATCGGAACGTGCGTTCGCGGCGGAATCCATCCCCAAGAATACCCGGGAAGATGTTCCGGAGGATCAGGAGAAGAAAGTCCTGACGAACGCATACGATATCGGGGACGTGACGGTAACGACCGACTACCGTGAATCGAAGAATCGTTCGCTCGGAGGATTTTCTCCCGTCAAACAGACCATCACGCTGAGAAACAATGCGGCAAGCGATCGTACGATCGACTTTTCCAACCGTATCAAGATCACCGCGGACGAAGTCGTCTGGGACGGACTGACCTATCGGATCACGGAGGAGCCGCGTCGGTTCGAGGCATATGAAAAGACCGCTTCCGTTCCGGAGTTTGCCGAAGACGCGGGGCAAGGAGATGTCGAAGGTATCGAGGCGTTCAAGAACTACACCCATACCTACACGGTGGGGATGAACCTCACCTTCGAAGCGGACGGACATCCGGCGCTTTATGACTGGTCGGACGCGGTGTTTCTCAAGCCGGACGTGAGTGTCTACAAGACACCGGAGGGGAATTTCATAGAGTTCCTGGTAAAGGGCGTATCCGTCCCGGGGGGCGGCGAGACGGTCATCGATCCGGCTTTCGGGCTCAATGATTCGAGCACATATGATATCCGTCTTGACGGCTCCGCTGTGCTTCCGAATATTGCTAACTCCCCATTCGCACTCGGAGATATCAATGGCGACGGGGACGATGATCTCGTTATCGGCGCATCAAGCGCCTCCTATAACGGCGTTGTATCCGGATCCGCTTTTGTCGTCTTCGGTGGGGCGGGTATCGCTACTGGAAACAAGCCCTTCGATGTCGCGACCAACTACAACATCCGCTATGACGGCGGCGCGGCAGGCGACGCCCTTACCTATGGCGGCACCATCGCGATCGGCGACGTCAATGGCGACACCCTTCCCGATCTCGTCTTGGGCGCATACCAGGCCGACAACAACGGCGGCAGTTCCG
>CAYRYX010000065.1:0-5703 GCA_964428755.1 uncultured Bdellovibrionales bacterium
AGTTCTGATGATCGGCTCCGGAATATCCTCGGGTTTGACCTCCTTTACGACCGGATGCGACACGCTATCGTCGGTCGCGGGCTTGGAAACGGCCGTCGGCACGGCGGCCGGTTCCGGATTTTCCGCATGAGAATGCCTTATGACAAACGGGGTCTTCGGCTTCGACGGTGCGGCTATCGGCCTCGCCGCAGGTGCGGCGACCACTCTCCCCGACTCCGTGATGGGACGCGGCGGCACAGACGACAACGACGCTTTCTGCCGGAGTAACTCGGCACGCTCATCCTCGGTGAGCATACCGCTCCACCGCCGTATCTTGTCCTCGACCTCCTTCTTCGAAGAGGCATACCGCTCGCGGGATATGCGGATCACCTTCTCCTCGTTTTCCGTCGTCCCCTCGAGCGAGATCGGCGGAAGTACGGTCGCGGAGAACGCATCTCCGGCGATGCCGTCGATCATGAGCTTGAGATAGATATTGAATTTCGGCAGATTGACGATGTCGTTCATGAGAAAGACCGGATCGAATTCCTTCTCGAGGATCTCCGCGTCCGCAGCGCCGACCCGGAAGGAAATGATCGTCCCCGCGTTACCGAAGACCGCGTCGGCCACCTTCTCGTCAAGCTGGGTGATGTACTGGTTCGCAAGGATGAGACTGAGCCGGTATTTCCGCGCCTCGGACAGGATATTCGCGAACGACTCCGTCGCGAAGTTCTGGAACTCGTCGACGTAGAGATAGAAGTCCCTCCGATCGTCCTCGGGCATATCGACCCGCTCCATCGCGGCGAGCTGGATCTTCGTGATCATCATCGCGCCGATAAGCGCGCTCGCATCCTCACCGACGCGACCCTTTGACAGGTTCATGATAAGGATCTTGCCACTGTCCATGGCTTCGCGCACATCGAACGACGACTTCGTCTGACCGACGATGTTTCGGATGAGCGAGGTCGAGAGGAATTGTCCGACCTTGTTCTGGATCGGAGAGATGACTTCCTGAAGCACGCGGTCGTTCCACTTCGAGAACTCGTCCACCCAGAAGGCGCGCACGACCGGATCCGTTATTTTCGCGACGACCTTCTCACGGTAATCCTTGTCGACGAGGATACGGGTGACCCCGAGCAGGGTCGATCCCGGATATTCGAGCAATGCGAGAATCGCGTTCCGGAGGATGTATTCGAGCCGGGGACCCCACGAATCCGCCCAGAGTTTCTTGAACACGCCGACGAGTCCCGACGCGATGAGATGCTTGTATTCCGAGTTCACGTTCTCCATGACGTTGAACGCGATCGGGAAGTCCTGGTCAGCCGGATTGAAATAGATGACGTCATTGATCCGATCCGAAGGAATCGCCCGGATGAGTTTCTCCGCGGTATCGCCATGCGGATCGATGAAGGCGATTCCTTTCCCGTGCTTGATATCCTGGATGGCGAGATTCTCGAGCAGGTTCGTCTTCCCCATACCGGTCTTGCCGATCACGTACATGTGTCGGCGCCGATCGTCTTCCTTTATACCGAAAATCCGATCCTGATTCCGGAAATTCGTCCGGGCGAAAAAGCTGATGTCGTTCTGGTCTGACATAGGCGGATATTAATCCTCAAGGATGGGAAGGTTGGCCGGGGCGCTTCCCCGCTTCGCCGCGACACGCGTCAAGGCCGGTGCCATCACCGAGAAGTCCGGCATATGGAAGAGCGTCGCGAGTTCCTCGATGGACAACTCGAACATCTTCCCCGTAGGATCCGGATCGCGCGAGACGTATCGCCGGAAGATCCGACGCTGCCGATACCGGAGCCGCTCGTTCACGAACAGGTACTGCGCATAGGTCTTCGAGTCACCTTCCGGCGCGAACCCGTTCAGACTCATGTCGTTGAACTGCTTGAGCGAACCCATGAACATCGAAACGAACGATTTGTCGAACCCGTCGCGCTTCCCGACATAGAGCATGCGCATCTTCGTCTTGTACATCTGTTTCCCGAGGTTCCGCTCGAGCGCCTTCAGCACGTCCTTCTGCCCCGGCGAAAGCCGGAACTCGAGCGGCTGATCCTGCTTCGCATCCGCCTTTTTTTCGAGCGACGAGAATGCCGGTGCGGAAATCAGCCCGGGAATGATGTTCGACAGGACGTCGAGAAGATCGTGCCAGACCATCCCGAACAGACTCGTCGATTCCTTCTTCGGCTTCCCGAGAAATTCGTCCACGGTCGCCTGTCCTTTCTTGTACCAGGCATCCTCTTCCGGCGAGATGATCATCTGGAACCAGATGTTCTGCCCCGGACCGAGACGCCCCATCGATTCGATGAGTCCGGCCAGAGGATCGATCATTTTCCCCGTCACATCCTCCTCGAACGCGGGATACGTCCGGATAGGATAGAGATCCGATTTCGTCAGTTTGAAATCGGTTCCCCAGAGGTCCCATTCTCCGTTCGGAACCGTTCCTGGGACATGACCGACGTAATCAGGGACCTCCATGATCTCCATATCCGGATACTGCGCATAAAAATGGGCCTCCACAAGGTTGCGGAACCCCTTCTGGGTCCTGACATAGAAGTGCACCTCCCCGCCCTCACTCACGATCTCGAGCGAGAACGATGCGGGAAGCTGCCCCTGGACGAACTGTTCGACGACACTGAATCCCTTCGCGACACCGACGAGACCCGAGAAGACCGACTCCATCGGCTTCGGACTCTTCTCCATCTCCTTCGGCGGGATGATTTCAAGCAATATATAGGACAGACCACCGACATACCGACCCTGGATATGATCCATCCAGAACATCTTGAAGAGCGGATAGAGGATGGGCGGGAACAGGAAATACCAGGCATCGCCGAGTAGCGAGAACGCCTGGCTTATTCCGCGGAAAAAATCTCCGAAAGAAAGAAGGATGATATCCATGTGATGTGCGAGGAGCCGGATGCGTCGTTGCGCGGTTGCCCGACCCTATCTCATTTCGTGTTTGGAAAGCGGCGCAAAGTTCCGTCACTTCGCTCTCACAGTATACTCGTCTTTGCCGACTTTTTCAAAAAAGGCGTTCAGGTTGATCACGATGGTCGACCGCTTGACCTGTCGGACACGGAGAACCTCCTCGAGGATACGGTCACGGTTCATCGGCGCGGCACTCGCGGAAAGGATCCCATCAAGCACCTCGCGCACGGTTCCACGACTGTATCCCCACTCGGAAAGGGCGTAGAGCCCGCGCCCCACGAGAACGAACTTCTTGTCCTTGATCAGCTCGTTGTGCACGGTCTGCGGATGCGTCTTCCGATCCTTCTTCTGGAGTCCGATCTCATCGATCCGGGTTGCGATATCCTTGAAATGGAGCGGGCTCCCGTGCATCTTGAGCACGAGGTATGCCTTCTCTCTCGTCCCGCGCGGCTGCACTTCGCTCGAATCGGAAAATCCGAAACGACCGAACGCATTCTTCCGGATCACGGAGGACGCCGCGAGATAATCGAAAAATGTCTTCCGATCGACCGAGAGCCCGCGTTTCTCGGCACGTCCATAGAGCTCGTCGGCATCAAGCGTGGAGCCGGCAGTCTTGAGCGCCGTTTCCGCCGCTGAAAACGACTTCTCCCAATCCGAAAATGGGAACGAAGCGGCTACGAACACCTGCGGACGATTCTTGGTTTCCTTCTCCTCCTTCACCGTCTTCAGACATTCGAAGAAAAAGCTGAGCGCGCCCCTCTCTTTCTTGTCGCCACCCGAAAGGATCGCGAACAGATCATCCGACGGCATGATACCACTGTGCTCGGCAAGGACCGCCTCGATGCGGGAAGCCGCTTCGACGTAGGACGGATTATCCCGCCGCTGCTTCACGAGCGAAAATGCGCTCGCAAGAATCTGCCGTACGCGCTCGCGGGTGATACCGTATTCCTTCCCGATCTCCTCAAGCGTTTTCGCCTTCCCTCCGGACAAACCGAAACGGGACGAAACGATCTCCTTCGTCCGTGGCGAAAGCACTTCCGAAAATTCCCGGAGCGACTGCAAGAAGGAAAACGGTTCCGCTTCCATGGGAACGGCCTCCTGCGACGATTTTCCCTGGTTCTGATTCATGATGGTATGCCTTTGGATATCAGAATATACTATCGCACATTATCAAATTTTGTCAAGAGCACACCGGAAATCCCATCCGCGGATCGATACCCGGGTTGCATATCCGGAAGAAATCCGTATAATGAAAACGTAAGTGTAAACAAAAACAAAGGGGGGACGCTTCGCGACAAAAGACGCCGGGCGGACCGAAACAAACGTATGTCATCAGGGGAACATGAGGAGACTTCCGTCTCTTCCGGCGACCAGGCCGGAAAAATACAGGCGCTTCGCGATATGATCATGAACGCGGAGCGGACGATTCAGAGCGCACGGGCGATGCTCCTCCAGATCGAAGGAAAGAAGAAGACCGGACGCCCGCGAAAAGCGAATCCGGGAGAAGACGAGGGAACCGTCGTCCAAGGGACGTTCGACGGTCAGTTCATGTCGGGCGCCGACGGGAAACAGTATCCGGTTCCGGCGAACTACGCCTCGAAATCCAAACTCGTCGAAGGCGACATGCTCAAGCTCACCATCACGCCGGAAGGCACGTTCCTCTACAAACAGATCGGCCCGATCGAACGCCGCCACGCGATCGGTATCGTCGCACAGGACGAACGGGGAAATTACCAGATCGTCGCGGACGGGAAACTTTACCGCGTCCTCCTCGCTTCCGTCACCTATTTCAAACTCGCTCCCGGCGACGAGGTCGCCATCCTCCTTCCGCGGGACATGGAAACCGAGTTCGCCGCCATCGAAAACGTCCTCCAGAAAGGCGCGCTCGTCGCGGAAGCGGCTCACGCCGCGGCCAAGAACGCGATCACCGCGAACGCGGCCCGGATGGAACAATGGAAAACCGAACTGAAAGACGCCGAGGAAGAACGCCCGCCGCTCACGGATACGGCTCTCCCGGAAACGGATACCGAAACGGCGTCCTCCGGAAGCATCCTCGACGAATGGATCCGCGACATGGAAGCCCTCGAAAAGGAAACGGAGCAGGAGAAAAAGAAAGAGGAGGCGAACGCCTAAATCGACAGAATACGACATGAATCCAGGAATCACCGCTCCGGCGACCGAGACACGCCTTGAACGCCTGATACGACAGTTCTCGAAATTCATCCTCGTCGGCGGCATAAACACCGGGATCGATTTCGCGGTGTTCAATGCGCTCATATACGTCACCGGAATCACCGGCGGATACCAACTCGCGATCATCAACCTGTTCTCGTTTTCGGTCGCGGTCGTGAACAGCTACTTCATGAACAAATACTGGACCTTCCAGGACATCACGAAGAATCGCGAGGAAACCAAATTCGCCCAGTTCATCGCCGTTTCCCTGGTCGGCGCCGGCATCAATTCCGGTATCGTCGCGGTTTTCACTTCGGTCTTTCCGGCCGTCTTCGGGCTTTCGCCGCAACTCTGGGCAAACGTCGGGAAACTCCTCGCGACTGGCGCATCACTCGTCTGGAACTTCATCGGATACAAGCTTTTCGTCTTCCGACGATAAGAGGCTCGAGCCCACACTCCTCCGCGCGCGCCTTCCATTCCCGGGAGGCGTTTTCTTTGGTATGATGGAACCGTATCGAAACATTTGAAAAACGATCACGCGAAAGGAACGGAGGGGTTTCTTGTTTTTCCGTTTCCCTTATTATCAGATGTTCGTCACCATATTCATTTTCCGTTTTGATT
>CAYRYX010000066.1:0-5681 GCA_964428755.1 uncultured Bdellovibrionales bacterium
TAGCCGCACCCTTAGTACAAACGCAGTATACCCTTTCTTTCTTTCATGGGAAAGTGCGGGAAAATCACATTCCGGCAAATGAAAACGGACAAGAAATTCTTCTTGCCCGTCAAGTCCCCTGTGTTTCCATATCGGCCTCCTTCAGCCTACGTTCACGGGATATTTCTTCCCGGAAAGCTTCATGTCAGAGTGGTAGAACTCGCGACATGATGGATGGAAATACGCGACGCCTTCCTTCTCAACACCATCTTCGACAAAGAGGATAGTCTCATGCGGAATATCGCTTTTTTCATCGAAGCAGTAGATCGGGTGTTCGCAGTATGCGCACATGACCGGTTCGACTGAGACCTCGATATCCACCTTCACCGAAACGGGAACGATGTGCTCATGACCGCATTTCGGACATTTCGTATGAACGCCCTGGATGAGCGTCCGGGTGATAAGATCGCTCATGACAACCTCCTTAAGACTGTTAAAAAACGAAAAGGGACGAAGGTAAAAACCTTCACCCCCTGAAGATCGGTATGGCATGACTCGCCATCACAAAACCATTATACAGCAAAAAACCGTTTCTGTCAATAGGAAACAACCGCCAGATCTCAAGCCTGATTCGATGCGGCTTTTCGGCAGTGATCCGAGCAATACATCCTGGTCCGCGCTTCGGCTGAATACAGGTATTGCGACGGGTTCCCGCAGTGATCACATATCTGCAATCCCTCCGTATTCGGCTCTCCTTCGTATTCCGGCTCCTCCGTGGCGAGCACGGATGCACCCGACTTGATCCGATTCAGATGGTCTTCCGTCTTCTTCCCGGATTCCGTGACGGATTCCGACGGCGCCGATTCCGGTTTCCGTATCCCGAGTCCGACTCCTTCTTCCATGATTTCCGACATATGTTTTCACGGATCATTGATTATCATCCCCCGAAACCGACAAGCTGCACCTCCTCCTTGAGCTGAACTCCGAGTCCGTCGCGTACCCGTTGTTTCACGATACTGGCGAGCGTGATGACATCTTCCGCGGTCGCACCGCCGGTATTGATGAGATAGTTCGGATGAATTTCGCTTATCTTCGCATGACCGATGATCTTTCCGCGGAGCCCGACGGCATCGATGAGCCAACCGGCGGGAAGCTTCTCATCCTTCGGCTGTTTTCCGGAATCCTTCGAGAATTCACGGCGGAGTTCCTCGTCCTTGACGACCGGGTTCATGAAGAACGACCCGGCGCAGAACACGTCCTGCGGGTGCTTTTCTTCTCGTCTGTCCCGTATCTCCTGCGCCTCCGAAAGGAGCGATCCCGGATTCATGGCCGGAAGAAGCTGGAACTCGGCGGAAAGCACGATATGTTCCGGATGGAGTTTGAACAGGCTCGAGCGGTACCCGAATCCGCACTCGGCCTGACGGTATTCCTTCACCATGCCGGTCTCCGAATGCAGCGCTTTCACCGATACGATCCGATCGCCGATTTCCGTTCCGAATGCGCCGGCATTCCCCCGGACCGCACCGCCGACCGATCCCGGAATCCCCGAAAGGTTCTCAAGTCCCGATAATCCGGCCTCACAGGCGGCGAGAACCGTCTCGGAAAGCGTCTTTCCGGCTCCGACGGACATCCGTCCGTTCGAATGAAGCTGAAGACCACCGTCGGTCAATCGGACGACGAGACCCGGGAAACCGTCGTCGGAGAACAGGATGTTGCTCCCGCCGGAGAAGACGAAAACCGGAAGACCATCCTTCTGCGCGCGTTCATAGCACTCCGTGAGCTCGATCGCATTCGAGGCTTCGGCATAGAGCAGCGCCTTCCCGCCGATCTTGAACGTCGTGAACTGCGCGAGCGGAACGTTGCTTTGGAAAGTCATATCGTTTCAATATCAAAATCAAAATGCCAAATACAAAATGAAATCTGAATTATAAAAATCTGAAAGCATACTTGCAACGATTGGATTTTCCCATTTTTTAATTTCTCCATTTGCGCTTGACTTGGTATTTGACATTTGGCATTTGGAATTCAGCTTGTTTCAACAAGCTGCCTTGCCACTTCCCAGACGTTTCCGGCGCCGAAGGTCACGACGAGATCGTCCTTTCCTATCGTATCGGCGAGTCCGGCGACGACTTCGTCGATGGTTCCGACGTGCTCGGCCTTCCCCGGCGCATACCGGTTGATTTCCCGGACAAGATCCTGTGAGGACACCGTCCCACCCTGCTCCCGCGCACTCCCATAGATATCGAGCACGATTACCCGATCGGCTCCGTCGAAGCTCTGCGAGAATTCGGGAAGGAGCGCTCTTGTCCGGCTGAATGTATGCGGGTGAAAGACCGCGATGAGCCGCCGATCCGGATACAGGTCACGGAACGCCTCGATCGTCGCCATGAGTTCCTCGGGATGATGTGCATAGTCATCATACACCACCGCACCGTTTTTCTCACCGACATATTCGAAGCGCCGCTCCGTTCCGGGAAACGAGGCGAGTCCCTCGCGGACACGGTCCATATCGAGCTTGAGAAAGGAAGCGAGCGCGACGACCGCGGCCGCATTCTGCGCATTGTGCCTCCCGGCGAGTCGGAGCGAGAACCCCCCGAGCGAACTCCAGCCCGAAAGGATCTCGAACCGCTGTTTCTCTCCGTCCGGATCCGTTCCTTCGAGTGTCTTCGGCGTATAGTCCTTCACGAAAAAATCCGACTGCTCGTGGAATCCGTAGCTCCGCTTCTCACAGGTCGCCTCCGCCGCTATCTCCGCCACCGCCGCCGAATCGTTGCAGTACACGAGAACGCCGTGGCGCGGGATGCGTCTGACGAATTCCTTGAACGCGTCCTTATAGCTCTCGAAGTCCGGGAAAAAATCCGGATGATCCCAATCGATGCTCGTGAGTATGACCGCGAACGGCTGGTAGAACCGGAGTTTGTTCTGGTATTCATCCGCCTCGAGCACGAAGTGCTCCCCGGCTCCCACGAGCGCGTTCCCCTCCCAATTCCGGACACGGCTTCCGATGATCGCCGACGGATCGAGACCGGCGACACGGAGCGTCTCGGCGAGCAGTGCCGAAGTCGTGGTCTTTCCGTGCGTCCCGGTGACGAGCAGACTCATCTTCTCCTTCGTGAATTCCCCGACCGCTTCCGGATAGGAAAGTACGGGAATACCACTTGAAAATGCCGATTCGAGCTCGGCATTGGTTTCTCTCAGATACGCCGTCGAATGAACGACAAGGTCGACATCCGCCGGTATGTTTTCCGGACGGAACCCCGCCACCGGAACGATACCGACATGACGCAACACTTCGTCCGTGAAAAACGGCTCTCCCGTATCCGAACCCGTCACCGTCGCGCCGTTCCGAACATAGATTTCGGCAAGTGCGGCCATACCGGCGCCCTTCACCCCTATCATATGCACGCGCTTCCCGGAAAGAAACGACGACTTGAAAACTTCGGCCATAGAAGTGAATATCATGAAACGAGCGAGAGAACGCCGTCCGCGATCATGTTCGCCGCCTCCGGATTATGGAAGGATCGGATTTTCCGCGCCATATCGGCACGAAGGTCGGAATTCTTGAGAATCGAATCAACCTCCGAGAAAAAGAGGTGCTCACCGAGATTCCCCTCCTCGAGAACGAGCGCTCCGCCGAAGCGGGCCACGTCGTACGCGTTCTTGCGCTGCTCGTCGTTCGCGGCGGTCGGAAGCGGAACGAGAATGGATGTCTTCCCGCACGCGGCGAGTTCCGCGATCGATCCGGCGCCGGCGCGGGAAATGACGAGATCGGCACGAGTCATGATATCCGCGAGGTCTTGCGGCCCCAGAAACGGAACCGGAACATATCCGCCGTACCCCGCCTTCACGCCGACCTCACCGGCCAATGTCACCGCTTCCTCATAGTTGGTCTCGCCGACTTGATGTACCACCTGCGCCTCCGGCAGAAGTTCCGGCAACATCCGGATGACCGCCTTGTTGAGAGACTTCGCACCCTGACTTCCGCCGAGCACGAGCACGACCGGTTTCTCCGGGGAAAGCCCGAATCGCTCGTCCGCGCGGCGTGCGTCACCCTGGAGAATCTCATTCCTGACCGGGTTTCCGGTAAGCGCGGTTTTTCCGGCCGGGAAAAATTCCTGCGCCGAAGGGTACGCGATGGCGATACGCGAAGCGAACCGCGAAAGCAGCCGGTTCGCGCGACCCGCGACCGCATCCGAGTCGTGGATGACAATAGGAATACGGAGAACCCATGCGGCGAGACACACCGGAACGGAAACCGATCCGCCCTTCGCGAACACCGCATCCGGCATGAAGGAGAAAAGATGGATGAGCGACTGCATGAAACCGATCGGAACCTTGAAGGGATCGATGAGATTCATGAGGGAAAAATACCGGCGAATCTTCCCGGAAAGGATCCCTTTCATGGGGATTCCCTCGGCGGACATGGATGATCCCTCGAACTGCCCTTCCGAACCGAGGTAGAGGAACGATACCGGAACACCGGCGCGTTCGCGGATCGCGCGTGCGACTGCGATGAGCGGAAACGTGTGCCCACCGGACAAACCGCCGGTCAGAACGATGCGGATTTCATTGCCGAGCATATTTCGTGATTCATCATTCGGAATTCGTCCTCATTCTACCCCGTTTTCGCCTGTTTGGAAATGTTGAGCAGGATACCGACCGCGCCGAGGAGCGCCGCAAGCGATGTCCCGCCATAACTTATGAATGGCAACGGAACGCCTGTCAAAGGCATGAGCCCGGTGATGGCGAACATGTTCATGAACGCCTGAAAGACGACCCACGCGACGATTCCGACCGCGAGGTACCGGCCGAAGTCGTCCGGAGCGCGCCGCGCGATATGAAACCCGCGATATGCGAAGAACAGGAAAAGTCCGATGACGACCGAGCAGCCGAGCAGACCGAACTCCTCCCCGAGCACCGCGAAGATCGAGTCCGTCATCGGTTCGGGAAGATAGGAAAATTTCTGCCGACTGTGCCCAAGCCCAACACCGAAAATCCCACCCGATCCGAGCGCGATGAGCGCCTGCCTGATCTGGTATCCGGCTCCGCTCGGGTCGTGCTCCGGATCGAGGAAGACGAGCAACCGCTTGAGACGATACGGCTCAAGCCATATGAGGATGAGCGCGGCGGATATCCCCGATCCGACCAGAAAGCCGATATGGGAAAGTCGCGCGCCGGATGCGAAGAATATGGAAAATGCCACGACGAACAGTACGCTGAGTGTTCCCATGTCGGGTTGTTTGAGAATAAGGAATCCGACGATGGCGAGCACGATGGCGAACGGCACGGCTCCCTCGTAAAAATCCGTTTTCCGGGCGATATTCTTTCCGGAAAGCCATGCCGCGAGATAGATGACGAGCGCGAGCTTCATGAGTTCGGACGGCTGGAACGAGACCGGACCGATATCAATCCATCGCGATGCTCCGTACGCATGAGTGCCGATTCCAGGAAGCAACACGAGCACCAGAAGTACGATGGAGACGAAGAAGAAAGGAATCGAAACCCTCCGCCAGAACTGATAGGAAATCTTCTGGAAGAGCCAAAGGAAGAACATTCCGACCGAGAGACCGAGCAGCTGCCGTTTTAGGAAGTAGTATTCGTCACCGAACCGGATATTTCCGTATGACACCCCGGAACTCGCTACCATGAGCAGACCGATACCGAGCAGGAAGAAAACAGCCAGCAGAAGCGGCCTGTCACCG
>CAYRYX010000067.1:0-5672 GCA_964428755.1 uncultured Bdellovibrionales bacterium
CTGATCGAAAGCCACCTCCACTTCATTGGCACTCCGGGATCGCGTCGTGAAAGAAGCCCCCGGAGACACCGACAGCCGATCCTGCACCGCCTCCGGAGCGATCTCCGCCACGCTCCGAAGGAGAAACGCGCTCCCCGGATCCACCCCGAGCCCATCGCTCGTTTCCGCGGACAGCGTCATGCCCGATATCGCCAGAGGTGAAAGGACACTCTTGCGCGCCGAAAGCCCGAACCAGAGCCCCAATGAGACTACCAGAAAAAGAATCGCCATCGCCGACCACTTCCACGCGGGAATTTTCCACTTTTCACCCAGCGCACGAAAAAATCCGGAACGCGATTCCTGCGAAAAAACGGTCATATGCTTTTCTTTTATTGATAGACTTTTTTCGGAGATCAGTCGTCATCCCGGAATCTGCCGAGAATCCAATTGATGACGGAAGAGACGAGCGACAAGACGATAGAGCCGAGGAGCGCCGCCACGAACCCGTCGACATGGAAGTCGGCGAGGATATCCCCGAGCCACCAGAACAGTCCCGCATTGATGACAAAGATGAACAGCCCGAGGGTGATGATCGTGACCGGAAGCGTAAGGATGACGAGTATCGGTCGGACGAGTACGCCAACGATTCCCCACACCGCCGCAAGCAGGATCGCGGTCGAGAATCCGCCCGTAAGCGTTATCCCCGGAACGAAATGCGCCGCCGCCATGAACCCGACCGCCACCGCAAACCACCTGAAAATGAGTCCCATATACGAAAACGATTACCGATTAATACAACGATGGAACGACCCCATCCTTCCCTTCAGTATAGGCGCATCCGGCAAAAAACAAAAGCCGATCCGGGTCGCACTACCGGGCTCGAATCAAACATATGAACCTTCTTTATGAGCTGTGATATCATGAAGGAAACCAAGGGCAAGGGATAAAATAAGCATTGACGGGAACCGACCATGTCTCATTCTGATCTTATACTGTTTCTTTTTTCCTTATCGATCCTGCTCTCCGTTGCGATTATCTTTGGTCGCATCGCACATAAAATAGGGATGCCGAAGGTCATCGGAGAGCTTCTCGGCGGGATCATCCTCGGTCCGACCGTTTTAGGGATGCTATTCCCTGAAATTCAGAGTTATCTTTTTAACCATTCCAGCCCGTTTTTGGTATCTCGGGAAACCCTCTTGAAATTCGGGGCGATCCTGCTCTTATTCACGATTGGGCTGGAAGTGAACCTCTCCAAAATAAAGGAGCTTAAAAGCACTATCGTTTGGACGAGTCTATTCGGTTTGGCAGTTCCTTTTCTGCTGGGCGTCGCGGCCGTCGTATTCTTTCCTCAAATCTGGAACAGCGACCCTTCACAACACGAATGGCTACTCCCCTTGTTCATCGGGACGGCTCTTTCCATTTCAGCGTTGCCGGTCATAGCAAGGATCCTCATGGATTTAGGATTGCTGAAGAGCAAGGTCGGAACGATAATTCTAGCTACCGCAACGATCGATGACATCATCGGCTGGATACTGTTCGCGATCATCACCCTTTATTTCGTTTCCAGCGGAACGCCCCATCTGAATCCCCTGGTAACCGTCATCGGCGTACTGGTGATGTTTTTCATAGCTTTCACCGTCGGCAATAAGGCGACTCACCGATTGACAGAGTGGTGCAAGGATAAATCCGACGGCAACAACCTTTTTCTCGGGTTGACGCTGATCCTGATACTTGTTTTTTCGGCTTTGGCGGAACAGATCGGGATCCATGCGGTCTTAGGGGCTTTCTTGGTCGGCATCGCCTTTTCAAACGACGAGCCCCACAAGATGCATGACGCTCTGCGCCGGGTAGTCATCGCCGTCTTTTCTCCGTTATATTTCGTTGCCGTGGGATTGACCGTTGATTTCAATGATAATTTTGATATTTATCTGGTATTGTTCGTTTTGGCTATCGCTACTTTGGGGAAAGTGGGTGGCGTGTTGATCGGGGCAAAGATAGCAAAAATGAGCACCAAGGAATCCCTGGCTATCGGCTTCGGAATGAATGCCCGGGGAGCGGTCGGTATCATCCTCGTGACCTCCGCGTATCAACTCGGGATGATAGACGCCCGGATATATGTAGCCCTTCTTGTCATGGCGATGGCAACCAGTCTCATGAGCGGTCCGATGATGAAGAAGATGCTTTCTTGAAAAAGGTACTTGCCCTTTTCTGCTTGACCCCTTTTCGCATAGATTATGCAAAATTTCGATCCTCTTCTCGCAAGTAGAGAGCAGAAAGTTGTAATCTGGATCGATGTTCCTCATCGAACATATCCCGCCATTCTTTAGGAATGACCAGATTATGATTTTGTTCGAATACAATTTCCGGCATATTACCACCCGTAATACCTTGCACCTCCCCATTATTAAAAATCGCAAGGCATATCATCGCGTATATATTCTCTCTAGCTTCCAATGCAGAAATAGTTCGCACATCATTTCTCCTTTGGATGTGCGACATCCGGTTTCCCTCAGAATAAAACATCTCCATCATAACCACTACGCGTGGATCCGGAAGGAAATTTTCAATATCTCGCATGGATAAAAACGACTGATTTGCTTCCCGCAGAAGTTTTTTTAGATCCCTTATGGTTTTCTTGCTGATATAAAACTGGAAGAGCTTGTTCATCTGCTCCTTCCAATGTTCCTTATTCGTAGCAATCGTCTCTTCAAGAAAAACGGCGTCGATAAAACCTTCAAAATTCACTTTCGGCTTGAACTGATACGTATAATCCAATGATTTCCTGTAAGAACCGGCACAAATACCGTCATAATTCTCTGTACCCATCGGTACCACAAAAATAATCTTGTGCTCGCTGAAGCCCTCAAGGTCATGCTCGATGAATTGTTTCAAGGTTTCGAGAAAAACTGCCCCTTCTTTTCCAGATCGATCTATATCCTCAAGGACTATGCATAAATCTCCGTCGCATCTATCTACTAACTCACGAAACATCTCTCTGAACTCAAAAGTTCTCCTCGCAGACGACGATTTAAATAACGCAGAAAAATTCTTTACAATTCCAGCGCCTGGTAGAAAAAGATTTATCCCTTCGGCAAGTACACCTATGAGTGACTTGGCATCGTCCAAAGATTTTCCATCGATCCTTTTTCTTGCTTTGGAAAATTCTTTCATGGATACGTTCCGCGCGAAATCCAAAACAAACCCCTCCCACAAGTCTTTTCTGTCCGGAAAAGCCCAAGCATCAAAGACAAACCACTGCTTCGGACTTTCCTTTTCCAATTGATAGAGCATCGTACTTTTCCCGGAACCAAAATTCCCGATCAGTCCGACGAGGGAGTGTTTATGTATACGCGAAAGGTACTTCTTGAAATCCGAAATCGACGCGGAAAAATCAAGGAGGTCATCCGCTTGGCACGTTTCGTTGAGCAAATCAATGTCTCTGACAAATCCACTTTCCATATCAGATATGTTACTCGTCGATTTTCTTCATCATCCTTTCCGTCTCAACGGGTGCAACGACAATTTTCTGGTAGTACTCGCGGTTGCGTTTAAAGATCCCGCCGGTTCCTTACCGATTCCCCTTCGCTCGGTTATGTGTCCTGCAGAGCATCTGACAATTTTTGATATCCGTCGGATTGCCCTTGCTCCACGCCGCGACATGATCGGCATCCATCTCGGCTTGCGCCCAGATTTTCGCCACGTTCGCTTCATGCCCCATCGCGCAGTACGGGCAGTTTGAGACACCTTTGTCTTTTGCCGCCTCCGTCTGCTTCATGTACACTCCCCGCTTGGTCGCTTCATCGAAAATACGCACGTCAAGCAGATTAGCATCTTCTCCACCGCCGAGGATGTATTCAAAAACTCCCTTGCGATTCTTGACATACGGGTCACCATAGAGCTTGCGGACCTCAGCCGACACCTCGGTCGGGTCATACGCCTGCTTGTGATACTCCTCATACAACCGTCCCCACTCGAGTCCGCGCATCTCACTCTCGACATCGACAAAGACACCGGACACCCAGTCAATCACGGTATTGAAATAGGTTTTCAATTCACCGATGGTTTGGTCGGAGCGATGGCGGCTCATGTACTCGCCGATGTTTCCCTTGCTCACCCAGTCAAGAGCGCGCTCCAGAAAATCCTGCCGGTTGGCGCTGCCCGATATATACGCGTTCCATTTCTGGATATTGGCGTTCTGGCTGTTGCTGAACTCTTCCTTACACAGTGTCACGAACGGACCCGAATAGACCGCGTTCAATAGTTCCTGATTGTTGAGCGGGACACCCGCGATATTGATCGTCCGGAACCACTCCTTGATCTCGCTCTCGGTTCCCTCACATTCATAGATGAGCAGCTTCGTTTCCAGAACCTTCGCTTTTTTGTCGGCGGCGATACCACTGAAGCATTGTTCCATACCGCGCTCGTCCTTGACGGCGAATTTGTCGGTCACATAGCGCCCGATACTGGTGATGCGCTGTTGTCCGTCCAATATCTCGAATCGGTCGGGACTTACCGTGTTGAAATAGATCAACCCCAGAGGATACCCCTTGAGGATCGACTCGATGACTGCCACGTCCCTTTTGCCGTCGGCATAGATATAGTTCCGCTGATATTCCGGCTGGATGGTGAGCCTGCCGGACAAACCGAACAGACCCTTGCCCTCGAGTTCGTTATAGACGAATCCTTCGCAGATTTCCTTGACGGTGATGGTGGTTTTGAGGGTTGTTTTCATATCATTTCAATTTCTTAACAGATTTTTTATGCGGTAGGTAATTGCTCCCTGTTACAACGAGCTTCCTTGTTTTTTCTTCAAGTGCCTTTCGTGCACCTTTGGCAATTCGCCCGCCTTTGATCGCAGGGATTTTATTATCTTCCAAGCCCTGCGTTTTATCAGTCTCGGCAATTCTTCGAGTGGAAAGTTCCGCAAGCGCGGTAAAGATCAATTCTTCTTCACTCATATGATCGCGAAGATTCTGCGTTTTGAGTCCCTTGAGATTCTTATGCGCTTTTACTGACAAGTCGCTCCATTCTTGGTGAATGATATTGGTGAGAATAGCAAATTCTTCGCCTTTTTTTACTCCACTTCTTGACCAATAGTCGGTGAGTTTATTTCTGGTTTCTTGCCCCATCATCCGTTGCTGGATCCATTTCTCGCTTCTTCCTTGTTTTTGCCAATACGCGCGCGAACGATTGAGTGCTTTTTCCGGATCAGCCATCTCCTGCATGCGTTCATATCCGACTTTGGCGAGCCAGAGCTTGATCGGTTCGGCTTTTTTGCTTGGCACCGACTGAATCAGGCGCAAAAGAGTTTCCACATCGGCGACATCGGTTTCCCGCATCTTGCCGTCTTGAGCC
The DNA here is from genome assembly GCA_964428755.1 of uncultured Bdellovibrionales bacterium. Classification (GTDB taxonomy): domain Bacteria; phylum Patescibacteriota; class Minisyncoccia; order Moranbacterales; family UBA1568; genus JAGOTT01. The sequence goes on from CAYRYX010000067.1 coordinate 5,335, forward strand.
ATCATTTTCAACCGGTTACATTTTGTAACCGCTTCACTCCCTTCACTAATTAAGCGGATTTTCAGAACTTTCCAATAATTTCTTGCCAATTGAAAATCTTCCTGTTCCGTCAGAACCGCGACAATATCAATGACCGAAAAAAACCATGTCTCCGTTTTTTCATCATAAAACCGACGGATTTTATGTGTTTCAAAAATAGCCAACGAAGTATTGGTTTTCATACTGTTTTCTTCTTTCTTATGAGTAATCTGAAATACATACGCCTGCCTTTTATATACGGTCTATGGCTTTGTTGAATAATTCTCCCTTTCAATTTTCTGCTGCTTTGCTAGACTGAA
>CAYRYX010000068.1:0-5566 GCA_964428755.1 uncultured Bdellovibrionales bacterium
ACCTTCCGGCACGATGATGCCCGCGCGACCCCTCCTTGTCAGATGCTCGACGATGTAGTCCGTAAAGAGTACTTCGGCGCGCGTCGCACTGATACCAAACCTTTTGTGCGGCATGATGCCGCCCTTCGGCGACATAAAGGGCGGATTGGCCAAGATGACGTCGAATTTCTCCTCCCAGCGAGACTCGTCCGAGAGCGTGTCGTATTCGGTAATCTTAGGCTCCGGGAAACTATGGAGAAACATGTTGACCCGCGAGAGTTTCACCATCTCTGGGCTGATGTCGTAGCCGACAAAGTTCTTGTGCAGCTCCTTCCGTTCGCTCGCAGTGAGCGATTTTTCCGTGGTTGTTTTCTCTCCCGTCTCATTATCCAGACCGTCATGATTGCCGAGGATGTGCTTGTACGCGCTTATGAGAAATCCAGCCGTCCCGCACGCGGGATCATGTACCTTGTCGCCCTTCTCCGGATCCACTACCCGGACGATGAAGTCAATGATATGCCGCGGAGTACGGAACTGTCCCGCGTCGCCCTGCGCGCCCATGATGGAAAGGAGGTACTCGTACGCGTTGCCGAGCTCCTCGGAATGCTCGTACGCGAAGCCGTCGATCTCTTGCAAAAAAAGATTGAGCGTCTCCGGCGACCGGTACGGCAGGAAAGCACCTTTCAAGATATCGCGAAATATCGGCGAAAGATTCTTGTTCGTCGCCATCTTTTCCAGTGCCTCGACATAGAGGTTCATCCGCTCCTGTCCCGCAACCTTGGGATCCATGAGTTTCCGCCAGGAATATTTCTCGTATTCCCCGACGAAAAACGCAGCTTTGCCGCCGAAAGCCTCGGCCTGGCGGTCCATGTCGTCCATGTACTTATAGATCAGCGCGTTCGTGATCTGCTCGACCTGGCTCTTTGGATCCGGTACCTTCCCAACCAAAATCTGCCGAAGGGAGTTGATTTTCTTTTTTGTCGTGTCGTTGAGCATATTATTCAATACCTATTTTCTTTTTTTTCGTTAAGATGCACTTATTAACTAATTTAGCCTCAATCCTTCTCTTCATTTTTATGCAATAGTCCAGTCCAAATCTTTCCCCAACTATAAGCGACAAATAAAATAGAATTACCGGCATTAAAAGCGCATATCTTCCCCAGTTCTCAGAAAAATTTAAAGGATCATTCCATATTTTCGGCAAAGTAAAAATCAATATAAAAATTAGCACACCAAGAATGATCGAATTAATTACATCCCGCCAGTACTTTTTGCAGTCCAACTCAAGTAAGTTAATCGCCTGAGTAAGCGATTTTTTATTTAAGTTATTTTTTTCATTTAATTCATCGAATTTTTGCTGCTGGTCATGAGATACGTTCAACATTTGTTTTACCTCCTCTTCTCGTTTGCTGTCCCTAGCCACTTTCTTTGCGATATATTCATCACTAATAATTTCAGAGAATGCATCGTCGCCTTTCTCTCTTAAAATTCGCTCGGTCTCCTCATTCAATATAATACTAAGAATATCCGACTCGTTTATATCACCCTTTTCCTTCTGTCGCTTAAGCTCACCTATAAACTTATCCCAAAGCGGTCTACTAACTAATTCTTTTCGAGCAAAGTTCGCAACAAAATTATGGAAAAATACGTTATCACTACCCTCGTAATCTTTCAGCCATAAAATACTCGTCAGATCCGCCTGATGAATAACCTCGGGAAAAGTGCCATTATCCCTATGGCTATATTCTTGCATTGAAAATCTCGACAAAGCCGAATCCGCTGTCAAGAATACGAACCGCGACTTCTCAAATACAAAAGCCTGCTTTTTATCTCGTAAACTCCGTATTGCAAGAATGGCGGCGCAATCGTGATCTAGCGCATGAGAGGATACATATTCATCCTGATGTTTTCTTTGCTTGTACTGAGCTAATGTGTTGCCTTTTTCAAAATTCTCTCCTCGTAAGACATCAACATCAAAATTAGTATCTACTTGGATACCCATCAACCTCAATTTACTTTCAACCGATTCAACCAAATTGGGCACATCAGCAGAAGCATACCCCTTACTTTTCAGATAATAATAAATTGAATCAACTTTAATTTCTGAGAAATATTCCGCAGACGTTTTTCTATAAGCTGCTAATGTATTTATAATCTCGTCCAATGTAAAGGAGAAAACCTTCAATTGAGCTCCTGCTTTTTTTAATAAACCGACGATTTCCGTAGCTGACTTATTATTTAAATCCGAATGAAACTCCATCAAACTAAAAATAATATTTGTATCGAAGTATACTGAAATATCTGCCGTCTTTCCCGAGCCGTTAATGTTTTCTCTTTTTAATATCGCTAGACTAAGCACCTTACCGAATAACAGCGATTTTAGTCTGTTAAAATTCTCTGGGTCGTTTTTCTCAACCCAAATGAAGTATGATGCGAGACAAGGTATGATCTTATTATCGCCATAAGTAAGATTTTCTCCATTATTATCTCCTTGCAGAAACAAGGCAGCATCATATGCATTCCTTTCAATAAAAACGACGAGATTTTCCTCAATTTCTTTCGGAGTTGAAACAACTCCGTTTGACTTAATATATTTAACTATACCAGAAAGGAGCGCATTTTTTTCGCGCTCAATTTCTCTCAAACGTGCGGCAACATTCGCTTGCTCCATTTCTCCCGTTTCCGTTAATTGGATTGAACAATAAGAAGAATGTTTTATATCAGAATATGTTAGAAATCCACTCCGTCTTGATCGCTTGAGAATTGAGCGCGTCACATCAACTGGTATTTTTTGAATTCCAAACTTTTCCAGAAATAACCTCTGTACGTCATCTATCGAATACATTGCACCCGGTTGAAATACGGCAACAATTAATTGTTCAAAAACACCAAAAATATCATTACCGGATGAATAAAATGCGCGGAGAGCAGCGTAGGTTGTAAGCTTTTCATTCATAAATAATTTCCTACACCCTCTCAAATTCCTTCAGATTCCCAACATAATCCTTGACGTAGGTCGGGATATAGTGAACATACGTCGTATCCTTGCCGCGCTTGCTCGTCGCGAGTTGCTGGAACGCCTGGATATCGACCCCGGGCATAGCCGGAAGTCGACCGTATTCCCCTTTGTCGACGACCTTCCGAAAATCCTCGTCCTGCAGATACGAGACAAAGAATGTCTTTGCGGCAGGAACAATGTCGGCGTCGAGCTTCTCGATATCCTGGAACTTATCGAATTCGTCTTCGGTCTTCTCGTCGAGCGGCTTGATCCGGTCAATCTCGCCGAAAGCCTTGCGCATCATCTCCTTGAAGCTGACCCAGCGGTCGATCGGGAGCGACTTACGAAGCTTCTCTGGCGTAAAGTAGTCCGTCGGACGATCAAGAATCTCGCGCTTGGCGTATTCGATGACGCCGTCGATGCCTTGTTCCTCATAAATGCGGTTCGCCTCTTCGTTTCCGGTCATCTGTTCCTCGAACTTGCGGAAGAACAGCTCGCGATCGATACGCATCCCGTCCGTACCGATTTCCCGCTCCTCCGTCGAAACGATTTGGTCGGCCTTGGCGAGGTCGAGCTCGTCGATCGATGGCCGCGGCTCGCCAGGCTCGGCGGTGCCGGCCTCCGCGCCACGTATTGCAGGAAGTTTCAGAACCTCGTCGTAGTCGAAATCGTTTTCGAAGTATTCGCAATTAGCGAAGAAGTCGAAAAGTGCGAAGCTGTCCTTCTCGATTCGCTTCCCTTCGAACGCAAACGCGTGCTTCCTCGTCCCACGCCCCTTCATCTGCACGAAGTCCGAAGGTGAAAAGATCGGACGCATGAGCGCGATATTCTGGATATCAGGACAGTCATATCCGGTCGTCATCATACCGACCGTGACACAGATACGGGTCCGACTGGATGTGTATCCGTCAAGGAACCGCGAATGCCCTCCGAGACCGTTATTGGCGAACTGCGCCGATTTTTCCTGCGCTTCGGCGATACTCGAAGTGACCTGCATGGCGAAGTCGGACTGATATTTCCCTTCCCACGCCTTCATCGCCATCGCGTTTAAGATCTCGGCGATCCGCCTCGCGTGTTTCTGACTCACACAGAAAACGAGCGACTTGCCGATCTCACCCGATACCGGGTCACGCTTCGCATTTTCGAGAAACGTCTTACAAAAGGCGACGTTCGTCTCCTCGTTGAAAAATTTCCGCTCGAAATCCCGGTGTGTGAAAATTTCCTGGCTCTCGTTACCATCCTCATCCTGGATTGTAACCGCGTACCCCTCGTCGGAAAGGAGCTGCGTGGTGATTTCCGTCCGCGCATCGACGACATGCGGATTGACGAGAAATCCATCCCGCACTCCGTCGAGGAGGCTGTACCGGAAGGTCGGATTTCCCGACTCACAGCCAAAGGTCTTGTAGGTATCGAGGAGCTCGCGTTTCTCGAATGCACGCGGATCACTCTCGGAAAGTTCGCCTGTATCGATTCCTTTGAGATAGTCCTTCGGGGTGGCCGTAAGGCCGAGTTTGTATCCATTGAAATATTCGAATACCGCGCGACTGTTTCCGCCGATCGAACGATGCGCCTCGTCGGAGATAACGAGTTCGAAATCTGTCGGAGAAAATTCCTTGCGGTACCGGTCGCCCGAAAGAAGAGTCTGCACCGTGCTGACCACGATACTCGCCCCATTCCAACTATCGCGGTTCCGCTTGTAGGTTTTGATGATATAATCCGTCCCGAGCACGCCCTTCAAAGCCTTCTCAGCTTGCGTCTCGAGCTCGATCCGATCGACGAGAAAAAGGATCCGCTTCGCGTTTCCGGTGCGGAGGAACAGCCGGCAGATCGCAGCAGTCGTAAGCGTCTTACCGGTTCCGGTCGCCATCTCGAACAGACACCGATCATTCCCTTCTTTGGCTGCGTGCTGCAACGCATGGATAGCATCGAGCTGGAATTTTCGAAGTATCACCAGTTTGTTATCGCGGAGAAACTCCGCGCGCGTCGATTCGTCCTTATAGCGCGGCTCGTCCTCAAAATGCGCGTTCTTGATCCGGGCGAGATATCCTTCATCCACGGTCTCGTCCGCAAGTGCTTCCTTGTCCGGCTTGAATTGTTCCCTATGCTTGAGCGATTCGAGTGTCGGAAATTCCGTTATGATACCAGGATTCCCCGCCTCAGTGTCCCAGAAATAATGCGTGTTGCCGTTCGAAAGAATGACGAACCGGCAATGGGATTTCTGCGCGTAGCCCCTGGCCTGCTCTTTGGCGTCGAGCGGATGAACGGATTCCTTCTTTGCTTCTACAACAATGATCGGATGTCCGGCTTCGTCGAGCAGGAGATAATCAATGAATCCCTTCGACGTCTGTTCGAAGTCATTTCCGAGTTCGTCAAGCTTCGTCTTCGTCAATTCGACACCGGGCTCAAGTTGGATATTTGCCTTTCCTTCCGGCGTATCGAAAAATCGCCACCCAGATTCTTCGAGAAGTTTGTTGATCTTGATACGAGCGGAGGCTTCTTTTTGCATATTTCTCATGGATAGGCTTAGCTCTACCCCATTCTCCCACCCCTGTCGACTGAATGCAAGTCAACTGGGTAAACGAAAAAACC
>CAYRYX010000069.1:0-5145 GCA_964428755.1 uncultured Bdellovibrionales bacterium
CTCATGGGTAACGATGTCGAGCCGCGCCGGAAATTCATCCAGACCCACGCGAAGATGGTGAAGAATCTGGACGTTTGATTCGGCTTGACGCAAGCCTTTTGCCGTGGTAGAGTGGTCGAACCTGTTCATTGCGCAAGCGAAAATCCATGGAACCATCCTTGGAAAAACTCAAGCCGCTTATCCGGTGCCCCGTGTGCCAGAAGAAGTACGAGCCCGGGAAGGTCATCCTCCTGTCCGAGGACGACCGAAAGACGGCGCTCCACCTCACCTGCGATTCGTGCGGGATTTCCTCGCTCGTGTTCATATCGCTCGGGAAGATGGGAGCGGTTTCCTTCGGGATGCTGACCGATCTCAAGCGGGACGAAGTGAAACGGTTCTACGGCAATGAGGCGGTATCTGCTGACGATGCGCTCGAAGTCCATCGGTTTCTCAAGGATTTCCGCGGCGGTATCGGCGATTATCTTCCGTAATATTTCTAAATAGCATTCAATCACAGCCTATGTCCGATACGATCACTCTCGCGGCGGAAGTCCGCGAAGCCGGGAAGAACCTCCAGACGCTTCGGGGCAAGGGACTCGTCCCCGCCGTCCTCTATGGACGTGGTATCGAGTCGAAGCCTCTCTCGCTCGACCACCGTGCGTTCGCCCGCGCCTTCAAGGCTGCCGGGGAGAATACGATCATCGCGCTTTCGACCGGAACCGGGAAGCCGGTGAACGTCATTGTCAAGGACGCGCAGATGGATCCGATATCGAACCGTTTCACGCACGCGGATTTCTTTCAGGTGCGCATGGACGAGGCGATCGATGCGGATATCCCGTTCGAGTTCGTCAATGAGGCGCCGGCGGTGCGTGAGCTCGGCGGTATCCTCGTGAAGGCGCTCGAGAACGTGGAAGTGAACGCGCTTCCGGGTGACCTCCCGCACACGCTTACCGTCGATCTTTCGAAGCTTGTGACCTTCGACGACGTGATCAAGATCAAGGATCTCGCCATTCCGGCGAAAGTGACCGTGAAGGACGATCTCGAGACGGTGGTCGCGCTCGTGGAGGCTCCGAGAAGCGAGGCTGAACTCGAGAAACTCGACGAGAAGGCCGAGGTCGACGTGACCAAGGTCGAGAAGGCGGAGAAGAAGCCGGAAGAGGAGTCTTCCGTCGAGGCGAAATAGTTTGACAAGAATCGCTCCGGTTGCTAGTTTTTACGGAGCGTTTGAAAACCGAAGAGAGCCGGATTTCCGGCTGGAAAGCGAAAGCCGATCACCCCTCCTACATCGGCCAGAGCAGTCCAGTCGGAAATCCGGCTCTTTTCTTTTCGAAATGAAAACGATCCCACCGAGCGGGATCGTTTTTTCAGTTACGTAACCGGTTACGTAACTTGAATCAGATGTTTTTCATGGCTTCCTCGAAAATCTCTTGGAGTTTCTGTTCTTCTTCGGGTGTGAATCGGTCGAGGACATAATCGGCGGGGTCGCGATCTCCCTCGGGCCGCCCGATGCCGATGCGGATGCGGCGGAACTCCTTCGTGCCGAGTCTCCTGATGATGTCGGCGACGCCGTTGTGCCCCGCGGCGCCGGAGTCCGTCGCGACTTTCCAGGTTCCGAAAGGCAGATCGAGATCGTCATGGACGACCGTGATGTCGGTTGGTGTGAGCTTGAAGAAATTCATAAGTGCCGAGACCGCCTCACCTGATCGGTTCATGAAAGTATCCGGTTTCACGAAGAGTGTCTTCTCGCCGGCTTTCATGCCGGCGGAAACGAGGCTCGCGAATTTCTTCTCCGAAACGAAGTCGGGGAATCCCAAGGATGCTTTCAGCGTATCGAGAAACAGGAACCCGACGTTGTGTCGCGTCGTTTCATATTCACTCCCCGGATTTCCGAGACCTATTATCAGCTTCATATCTTTAGTGATTGGAGCTTATTTGGAAATTGGATTTTGGTGATTGGTCATTGCTTCGGCAGTGGTTCCAGAAAATCGGAGAACTCGTCCGCGTCTCCCATTTCCTGCTCGGTTTCCTCGAGCGTCGTCTCCGAGATCGTCCGGTCGAAGAATTCCTCGCCGAGTATGACGATGAGATCCGGGTCGGTTTTCATCCGGTTGTCCGTACGGATATCTTCCGGAGCGGAATCCGTTTTCTCCGCGTCGACGATCTTCAGGAGCGCATCGAGTGCGTACGGCTTCGCGAGCGATGTCGTGTCCATGATAGCGCTCTCCCGGGTTTTTGTCAGGGAGGCGGACATTCCGGTGCGGATCAGGGAATCGGGAAACAAGGCGGCAAGCGTACGGGAGAGCGCGTGGGTTTCAGCCGCGTGTTCCGGTCGGGAAACGAGGAGGATGTCCGGCCGTTCCTGCGCGACGCGTTCCCTCTGCCTCCGTATCGCTTCCTGGTCGAAGATATTCTCGGCGAGATCCCGGATCTCGTTCCAGTTCCCGATACGCGGGACGAGGATGAAGGCGCGGACCGGTCCGACCTGGATGTGATCGACCCGCAGCAGACTCTCCTTTTTCCAGGCGTCGACCACGGCGGTCGACGCATTGTGGAGATCGATCGTCTTGCCAAGCTCGGCGAGTGAGGCGAATTCCGCGATCGAAAGGTTTGTCCTTACGCTTTCGCCGAGCGTCGTGAGAAGCCGGTCGAGCGTGACGATGTTGAGATAGGTCGAGGCAGAAAATGCCTTTTCCTGTGCCGCCTTTATGATCTGCTGCTGCCGTTTCGCACGACCGAAATCGCCTTCCGGATCGGAATGACGCTCACGCGCGTATTTGAGGGCGGTTTTCCCGTCGAGCGTATGCCATCCGGCCGGGAGCTCGAATGTCTCGTAGCTGTAGTTCTTTCCGGGGTACCTTGTGTCGACGATGTCGCGTTCGGAGAAGACGCGGACGCCGCCCAGATCGTCGATGATTTTCTCGAAACCGTCGAAGTCGAGGATGACGAAGTAGGGAATGTCGATCCCGGTGATATGCTTGACGGATGAGAGGATGGTATCGGTGCCGTCGCCCCGTGAGAGGCCGTGCTGGTAGAGGGAATTGAGCTTCGTCGAGAGCTCCGTGCCGGGGATGGGTACGAAGAGATCCCGCGGGAGAGACAGGAATCCGGCCTTATGAGCCGTCGTGTCGATCGATGCGATCATGACGGTATCGGTGAGATTTTTCCCGGGGTACCGTTCGCCGGCGCGTCCGAGCAGGAGAATGTTGATCCGACCCGTGTCTTCGCCTTCGAGTTTCTCCCGTTCCTTCCCGGGAAGGAGGGATGAGAAGTTTTCGAAGCCGCTCCCTGCCGTGTCGTTCTCGATATGGATCCGTTCCGCGGTCTCGAAAAACCGCCAGGCAAAAAAGGCCAGGGCGGCGATGAGAGCGGCGGCCATGATGAGGATGATGTGGCGAAGATTCATTGCGGTGAAGTCATTTTTTCGACGAATATCGGACGGGGTTGATTGCATTCGGAAAATGTGGTATGATGGCACTGTTTCGCTTCATATCAGGCATTTTTCGTATGCTTTCAAATAACGGCGGTGGCGATTCCGGCGATGCCGGGGACGGACGGGTAAGTCAGGACGAGGAGGATTCTCTCACGGCGGGGCAGTTCTTTCTCGAGATGGTGAAAGTGTTCGTTTTGGCCGCTGTCGTCATTATACCTGTTCGCGTCTTTCTCTTCCAACCCTTCTTCGTGCAGGGGCAGAGCATGCAGCCGAATTTCGAGGACGGGGAATATCTCGTGGTGAACGAATTCGGGTATAAGCGGACCGAGGTCGGTTTCGGCGGCCGGGATCTTTTCACGGTGTCACCGTTCCGCGACCTTTCGCGCCAGGAGCCGATCGTGTTCCATTCACCCCAGAACAAAGGACAATATCTCATCAAACGCGTCATCGGGTTGCCGGGAGAAAGCGTGAAGATCGAGAATTCGAAGGTTATGATCGCGAATGCGGCGCATCCGGAAGGATTCGTGCTCGATGAGTCGGCATATCTCGGGAAGACCGTCATCACGACGGATATGAAGACGATCACGCTCGCTTCGGACGAATATTTCGTGCTCGGTGACAACCGTGCGCATAGCCATGATTCGCGGTTCTTCGGTCCGATCAAGGAATCCGCGATCGTCGGTCGCGTCCTCATCCGGGCATGGCCGTTGTCGCGGGTGGAGTGGTACTGAGATAGTTTGTGAAGTCCATCAAGTTTTTCAAGTCCATCAAGTTTGTAATGTCCAATCCTATGGCGCAGAAGAAACAGACGATATCGAAGAAACCGGCGTCTCCAGCAAAGAAGCCGTCCGCCCCGAAGGCGTTGAAGAAAGCCCAGTCGAAGGTCGTCGCGAAGGCGCCGGTTTCGGAGACCGAGCTTCTGCTGCAGTCGCTCCGTGGGATGCGCGACATCCTTCCCGATGAGCAGCCATACTGGGAACGCGTGCGCCGGAGTCTTTCGAATGCCGCTTCCGAGTACGGATTCCAGCGTATCGATACGCCGACGGTCGAGTATCTCCATCTTTTCGTGCGATCGATCAAGGAAGGGACCGACATCATCGACAAGGAGATCTATTCGTTCCAGACCCGTGGCGGCGATCGCGTGGCGCTCCGACCGGAATTTACGGCGGGTGTCGCCCGTGCCTATATCCAACATGGGATGGGCGTGCTCCCGAAGCCGATCAGGCTGTTTTCGACCGGACCCGTTTTCCGGTACGATCGTCCGCAGGAAGGTCGGTACCGCGAATTGTGGCAGGGGAATTTCGATGTGTTCGGCGAGAGCGACCCGATCCTCGATGCGCAGGTCATGCAGCTCGCCTACCGGGTCGTTCGTGAGCTCGGTCTCAAGGATATCGAATTCCAGGTGAACTCCATCGGGGTTCCGGAGTCCCGCAAGCGGTATGAGAAGGCGCTCGTCCGGTTCCTTGAGTCGCAGAAGCAGAAACTCTGCCAGGTCTGTCGCGACCGGCTCGAGACGAACCCGCTCCGCATCCTCGACTGCAAGGAGGACAAATGCGTGCAGCTCACCTCGACCGCACCGCAAGCGATCGATTTTCTCGACGACGAATCCCGCGCGCACTTCAAGTCGCTCCTCGAATACCTCGACGAGCTCGAGCTCCCGTACGCGATCAACCCGCGGCTCGTCCGCGGCCTCGATTACTATACGAGAACCGTCTTCGAGATCTGGTCGTCCGACC
>CAYRYX010000070.1:0-5074 GCA_964428755.1 uncultured Bdellovibrionales bacterium
CTCATGGTGATCCCGGTGCTTACCGCGCTTCAGTTCGGGAGAGGATTCCGGGTGACGATACTCATCGCCATCGGATGCTCGCTCCTCGCGTTCCTTGCGGGATTCTTCCTGTCGTATTCCTTCGATCTCCCGTCCGGAGGGACGATCGTGCTCTCCGCCGGAGCGCTCTTCCTTCTCGCGTTCCTCGGACGGAAACTGCTCCGGTAGCGTTTTCTTGAGAGGCGAAATGAAAAATCCCCCGAACGGGGGATTTTATTTTTGTCGGCGATAGCGGGATGTCAGAGTGACTGGTAGAGTCGGCCGTATGCTTCGGCGGTCGTCTTGAGGTCGAAGTTTTTCTCGACGAAGGCGCGGGCGTTTCTGCCGAGCTCCGCACGTCGCGCCGGGTCCGATTGAAGCGTCGTGACCGCCTTCATGAAATCCTCGTTCGATCCGCGTTTCACGGTGACGGAGATATCCTCGTTCGAGAACTCCTCGAAGGCGGGGAGGTCGGAAAGGATGACCGGCTTCCCGCAGGCGTAGGCTTCGATGATGACGAGCGGGACGTCGAATTTCCCCTTCATGTCCGTGACGGGGAACGCGATGACGTCGGCGAGGTTGTAGAGGGCCGGCATGTCGAAGGACGTGTCCGTGAAGGCGACCTTTGGGAGCAGATCCGCCGCATCGAGTGCCGCGACGACTTCGGCCTTCTTTTTTGCGTCGGCATCGTTCTTCACCCGGCAGGCGAAGATGAAACGGAGATTCGAATCCTGATGTTTGTTGAAATGGTAGAGGAGCGATTCGACGATCATGTCGGTGGCTCCGAGGCGCGAGTATTCTCCCGGGTAGACGACGATGAAATCATTTTCGGAAAAACGGAACTCGTCGAGGAGATCCCGATCCTTTTCCTTGGGGCGGTAGAGATCGAGGTCGATGCCGGGATAGATACGGGCGGCGTTTCCGAATCCGAGTTCCTCGAGCCGCTTCTTCGACCGGTCGGTGTAGACGATGATCGAATCGGCGAAGAGGAGGTCTTTCAACTCATCGGGCGAGTAGAGATCCTCCCTGAGCGTGGCGACCGTCTGGATGGTCTTACCCCGGGTCGGGCGCGCGAGGTTCTTGATGATGAGCGCGTTGCGCTTCGCCGGAGTGAAGAGGTAGTGAGTGATGTCGAAATCCCCGCGGCGGTCACGAAGGTAGCGAAGGAGCTTGAGTTTCGCGCCGAACCCGAGATGTGCGGACGGGTAGATCGATTCCTGAGCGACGGTATCCGGAAGCGTCGCGAGCTTTTCTCCCGCGATGAGGAGCGTGAGCGCGGCTCCACGGATTTCCTTCGCCAGGAAGTACGCGAAGTTCTTCGAGGCCTCGTCCCAAGGCGGAACGATCGGTCGCGTGGCGAGGAGAACGGTTTTCATTGACATAAGTATTGTTTTATGGTATGAATTATCTGTCGTAGTGTTCTTTGGAAAAGGGGAAATATTTCAGCGTATCGATCAAGGTATTGTACCGCATTTTCTCCCGTTTGGGGAGTTTCTTGTTTTTCGGAGGTCAAGCGATGGAAGAGGGATTGATGGGATGGTTCGAGTTCGTGGTCGTGACGGCGTGCCTGTTTTCGAAAGCATATGGGAGGAATATAGATCTCTGGAAGGCGATACAGTCTCCGATGGAGGCGGAGGATCTTATCAGGATAGTGACTTGGTCCTTCTGGTGGATATTCGTTCTGTGTGTCTATCTGATATTCCGGGTGCAGTTCCTCACTATTTTCGCGATGATCGGATTCGTGGTGGTCTTTCTCGGGCTGTTCATGTTCTTCCTCGCCCTTTCCGCCATCGCGAGCCTGCTCGTGTATTCCGGGATATGGGAAGATTGGAAGGAACGCTTCTTCCTGTGGGTCGATATGCGTTCTCATGAGGCAGCTGATCGCCTCCGCGTGATACGTGCGCGATACGGAAGATTCTGAGGAGGAACCGGTTCAAAAAGCGCCGCGACGGAATGTCGGGCGTTTTTTTCTTTGTCCGTTTCGGTATCAGCGTTCCCGGTAGACGGATTTTTTCGAGCCGTCCTGCGGTTCGACGACGATAGTCGTCCGTCCTGCGGTGTCACCGTTTCCGGACGGAATGACGGTTTTCCGTTCACCTCTTTCCATGGAGACCGTTCCTTTGTCGAGAACGATCTTGTCGCGGGTGACTTCGTATGAGAAATCGGTGTTCCCGGAGTGGTTCTCGATCGCGAATCCGAGAGAGCCGGGATCCCTGGTCTCGAAGGAGAGTGTCCACCAGTCTTTCCCGGAATCCGGATCGAGATCGCGTCCGATCTTCGTGTCGAGAAACAGCGCGCTTGCGGCGAAGACGACGAGGAATGTCGAAACCAGTCCGGCTTCCGTGAGGATGTTCTTCCGGAAAGAGGCGTACGTGCGGCGCGTTCCCGAGAGCGCGGAAGCGACTGTTTTCCCGATGTTTTTTTTCAACCTATTTCCGTTCATAGATGTGTATGAGGTCTCCCTGATAGATGCGGGAGAACGAGGAACTTTTCTCGAATTGAGCGGCATCATAGGCTGGGTTTATGGCGATGAGGTTCACCGAGAGGTCCTCGTAGCATCGCTTTCCTTCGGGGAGGTTCGGAGTCGAGATCATGAGGAGCGTGCACTGTTCCCTCGGCTTCGTCTCGTCCTCGTAACGTTTGAAGAAACCGCGGGAGAGCGGATAGTCGTATCCGCGCATGAAGAAGAGCTTCATCCAGGCGTCGGCGGGGAGGTAGTTATGATCCTTGAGGAGGAGGTCGCCGCTTTCGTGCCGTTCCGCGAGATAGGAAGATGCGCGGAATATCTCCGCCACCTCCTGTTCTTTTCCGCTTCCGGGGAGCGACGATCGGTTGTCGGAAGACCCGTTCCAGGTGACGAAGACGAAGATGAGGAGCGCCAAGAAAAGGAAGAGCCGCCCAGGAAGAAGCGCTGCGCGCGCTTTCGGATCCATCGGTCGGAGGAGTGAGGGAAGTATCGCAAGGAAAACGCCGGAGAGAAGTGCCACGGGGAAGGAAAGGTAGGATCCGATGCGGTTCGAGGGGATGTCGAGGAGGAGCAGATGGGGGTACATCGTCATGAGAAGCAATGCTCCTGTCCATCCGAGAACGAAGGCGAAGGCGGAGGAATTCCGGACACTGCGGAGAGAGAATGCGAGGACGAGCGCGGCAAGCCCGATCGCCATCCGTGCCGTTCCGACGGAGTCGGACGATTGGAGGAAGGTGAGCCCGGTGCGGGTCGCTTTCGACGGGGCACCGAGTGCGGTTCCGGCGGCATTCGTCTCGATATAGGTCGGCATCGCGACCAGGAAGAAGAAGAGGCTGGCGAAGAGGAGCGCGAGTGCCGGATGCGGTGAAAGGAAGAGTCTTCCGATGCGTTTCGCGAGCGGGATGATCTCCCGTCGGAAGAGGAGGACGAGCGAGGAGAGGATTCCCAGGAAGATGAAGGCGAGGACGAGCGAGGAGAGGTGGTGCGTGTAGGCGAGTGTGAACGAGAGGAGTATGCCGATTCCCAAGAACCGGGGATCCTTGTCACGGAGCGCGCGGAAGAGCGAGAGGAGGACGAGCGGGATGAGGAGGTTTCCGAAGAGATTCCCCACGACGCCTCCGGAGACGTATTTCGATTCCGGGGATGAGAACGCGAAAAGCGGGCCGACGACGAACAGGACGGCGAGTCCGACCGAAAACGGGGATGGACCGGCCTTTCCAGCGAGCATCCTTTCGGAAAGACGTACCGAAAACGCCATGAGCGCGAGAAGGGAGAGCAGGTTTACGAGAGAAAGAAAATTCACCGGGAATGCCGAGAGGAAACTCTTTCCCGAGAGGATCGCTATCGCCGAAAACGGCAGGTGCTCGCCGATGATGAAGTCGGATATCGGGGTCGGGTCGGAAAGGACTGAACGTCCGTCGAGCGTGATGATTTCGCGCTTTCCATACTCCGGAAGAGTTCCTTGTTCCGTGATGAGTTTCGCCCAATACATATGATGTCCGAGATCGGTCGAAGTCGGAAGCCCGGCATCGGAAAGGAAAAGGGTCTTCAGGAATACCGTAAGGATGAGGATGGCGAGGAAGGCGAGACTCTCGTTCCGTGAAGGCGAAAACGCGGTTCCGGATTCCGGAGAGGATGCTTTCCGCGCCCGCTTCGTCCTGAAGAGGAGAAAATCGTATGTGTACCGGACGGCGAACAGGATCGTCGGGACGACGAGAAACGCAAGGAGGATGGTTCGCGAGGAAAACGGGACGCCGGCTTTCCCGAGTCCGATCATGGAGAAGTCGACTACGGCGATACCGAGCGCGAACGAAAGGAGCGTCGTTTCGAAGACGGAGAGTGGCGCGTGACGACCGAAAACGGCCCGGAGGACGAGCCATCCGGAGAGGAAGAAGAGCGAGATGGAGAGAAGGAAGAGCATTCGTGAATGTCAAAACTCAAATTTCAAATGCCAAATCGAATTCTAAACCATAAATGATAAATCCGAAACATCCCCCTTGATATTTGTCATTCGGATTTTGGAATTGAATCCGAAAGGATGTCGATATACTGTGCCGATATCTTGTCCCAGTGATAGTGCTCGCGCGTGAAGGCTTTCGCCTGGGCGCCGAACCGTTCCCGTTCGGATTCGTCGGAGAGGAGCCTGTCGATGGCGGATACGAACGATGCCGGATTTTCCGGTTCGACGAGGACGCCGTTCTGACCGTCGGCGATCGCTTCCTGCAGTCCCTCAAGACGCGAAGCGACGACCGGGAGCCCCTCGGCGGTCGCCTCGATGAGCGCGATGCCGAATCCTTCGATGTCGTGCTTCACGGGGATGTTCGGCTGTATGAAGAGATGCGCCGTGCGCAGGAGCATGAGATGATCGTAATCCGAAACCCTTCCGAGAAGTTTCGTCCGGTTTTCCATGCCGCTTTCATGGATCGCTTCACGGATATGGTCTTCCTCGGGACCGGCGCCGGCGACGAGATACAGGGTGTTCTTCGGAAGAGCGGGCAGGACGTTCCGGATGAACCATGCGACTCCTTTGCGCTTCGCGAGTCGTCCGACGGTAAGCAGGATGCGTTTCCCGGAAACCGGCATGCCGAG
>CAYRYX010000071.1:0-1433 GCA_964428755.1 uncultured Bdellovibrionales bacterium
TCGCTATCACCAGCGCCTAAAGCTGGCGCGTCTACCAATTTCGCCACATCCCCGATGTATATTGTGTATTTGATGCTAGGTGAATCTATCAGTTTCACCACTGCGGCATGTTCTGTCTATGGAAGTATGGTCGCACCGGGTCCGAAGAGGCCGATGAGGCGTCGACCTTCTTCCGCGAGCGGTCCTTCGTCCTCGTATTCCCCGTGGTGGCGGGTGGAGTCGCCGTACGTCTCGCCCTTCCGGTCGAGATGCATGTTCACGATCACGTCGCTTCCCTCTGTTTTCGCATAGCAGTGGAAGCGGGGGAATCCCGATCGTCCGAACGTTCTGACGAAGCTTGATTCGGTTCCCTCGCGCCGCTGGAACGCATATCCCGCACGACGGAGCAACGTGACCGCGTTTTCGCCGGGACTTTTTATGAGAATCTTCATGTCGGAGTGCCGGGAATCGAACCCGGGTTACACGCACCCGAAGCGTGCGTAATACCACTATACCACACTCCGAAATCCTTCTTCTATGCCACCTTATGCCTCTTCTTCGTGTCTCTGTCGTCTTCCTCGCGTTTCCCTTCGATCAGTGCCTTCGCCTTTTCCCGGAGTGCACCGATTTCCTCCGATGAGAGCTCCCGTGCACGGGTGAGCAGGCATTCCCTCGTGTTCTTCTCCGGGTTTTCTATCACTTCCGAGAGAAGGACGTCAAGGACGGCTCCGACCTTCGGTCCCGGTTCCATACCGAGGTCATCCAGGAGGTCGTTCCCTTTTATGGCGAGCATCTTGACCGAAATCGGGTCTTTCGACACCTTGTCGATCATGTATTCGAGATGGCGGAGCTTATAGGGCTTCGCCTTCGGAACACCGGATCCCAGTCTATCACCGATTCGTACGGCCATCAAGTCCGCCATGTTTTCAAGGCCGACGCGCCGGACAAGCCTCCGCACGGAACTCTCGGTCACCTCGCCGACGTTGTAGTAGAAAAGATGATTGTCGACGAGAAGCGTCGCCTTTTCGACGACGTCCTTGGGATAGCGGAGACGGGTCAGGATGGTCCGGGTCATACGTGCGCCGACGTGGTCATGATTGTAGAACGTGGAGCGGTACCCGTCACCTCGTTTCGTCCGCGGCTTCGCGACGTCGTGCAAGAGCGCGGCAAGTCTGACCTCGAGCTTTTCAGACGGACAGGTGCGAAGCGCCCGGAGATTGTGCTCCCAGACGGTGTAGACGTGGTGGAGGTTCTGTCCGACGCCGACACCTTCCTCGAGCTCGGGGAGGATGTGATGGAGAAGCCCGGTTTCCCGGAGCAGTTCCACTCCTTTTGCCGGGTCGTTCGAGAGGATGATCCGGGAGAATTCGTCGCGGATCCGTTCCCAGGAGACGTTCGATACGGAATTCGCATGTTTTTTTATGGCCTCCAATGTTTTCTCCTCGATTTTCCAG
>CAYRYX010000071.1:1533-4998 GCA_964428755.1 uncultured Bdellovibrionales bacterium
TACGGAATTCGCATGTTTTTTTATGGCCTCCAATGTTTTCTCCTCGATTTTCCAGTCACTCTCTTCATCTTCTTTCTTCCGGTCTCCGTTGGCTGTTGACTGTTGACTATTGACTGGTTTTGACAGTTCGGAAAGAAATCTGACGGCGCGCACCATCCGGAGCGCATCCTCGCCGAACCGTTCATCGGCATTTCCTACCGCGCGGATGATCTTCTTCCCGATATCATCCTGCCCGCCGAACGGATCGACTATATTCAGTGAACAGTTAACAGTTAACAATAAACGCGGATGAGAATCTCGTATCGTTGCGTCGGTCTGTTGACTGTTTTCTGTTGGTTGTTGACTGGCGGTGGCTGCTATCGCGTTCATCGTGAAGTCCCGCCGGGCGAGGTCCTCTTCGAGGGTCGAGACGAACGAGACTTCGTCCGGTCGGCGATTGTCCGAGTATCCGGTTTCGGTCCTGTAGGTCGTCACCTCGACGATATCATGTTCGCGTCCGACTTTCCCATTCGTAAGAAACGGGGCGACTTTCACGCCGACCGTCCCGAAATCGTTCTCATAGAAGCTGTCCGGGAAGAGCGCGAGGATCTTGTCCGGTGTCGCGTTGGTCGTGATGTCCCAGTCCTTCGGCTCGCGCGAAAGCAGAAGGTCGCGGACGCATCCGCCGACGATATATGCTTCGAAACCCGCTTCCGTGAGCGTTTTCAGTGTTTCGATGACAGGGGAAGGGATTTGGTATTGCATATCTCGGGAGCAGAATGTCAAAATCCAAATGACAAATATCAAATCAAGTCAAAATGACACAATCCCAAAAAACGCATGGCGCGATTTCTGGAATTTTGGTTTTGATTAGCGAAGCCATACCCTGCGGTCTTGCCGCAGGAACCTCAGAGGAAAGTTTGAAAACCTTTGGTGTTCAAAATATGTCTATGGCGGAGCTCGGGTTATACCCTGTGCTCTTGGCACAGGGTCATTGATTTGGCATTTGAAATTTGAGCTTTGATTTTCTAGAGGCTTCGCCTCTTGGATTCCTCCTTGTAGGCGATGAGCGTGTCGCCCGTCTCCACTTTCACGTTTCCCTCGAAGACGAGGCCGCATTCGTTCCCTTGGCCGACTTCCTCCGCGTTCTCCTTGTTCTGTTGGAGGTTGCCCATCTTCCCGGTTCCGACGATCTCGCCTCCGCGCTTCACTTCGAAGAGTGCTCCTTTCACCATCTTGCCTTCGGCGACGCGACCGCCGAGAATCTGATCACGTTTTCCGGTCTTGAAGACGGCGAGTACATTGAGTCTCCCGTAATCAGTCCGGATGATTTCCGGCGGAAGGAGTTCGGAGAGGTGCTCTTTCGCGCGGTCGACGAGTTTATAGATGATGCTGAACGTCTCTATGGGAGTTCCACTTTTTTCCGCGATGCGTTTCGCGACGGAAGTCGGTTCCACGTTGAAACCGAAGACCACGGCTCCGGCGCTCTCGGCCAGACGGATGTCGGATTCGGTGATGGCGCCGACTCCGGATGCGATTTCCTCGAAAGCGGCCTCTTCGGACTGGATTGAGGAGAGGATCTGTTCGATGGCCTCGAGCGATCCCTGAACGTCCGATTTCAATATGTAGCAGAGTTTCTTTTGCATGTTTTCGCCGCCTTCTTCCGTTCCGACCCCGGCGCTTGCGAGCTTCGCGTGGGCGACGACCTGTCTCGACCGTGTCCGTGCGGCGACTTTCCCGCTCGCGACCGAGACGACGTCGTTCACCTGGGGAGCGTCATGAAATCCGAAGATGGTGGCGGGGACGGACGGCCCGGCCGTCTCGATGCTCTTTCCGGTATAGTCTTCCATGTGACGGATGCGGCCGAACGCCGATCCGGAGACGATATCCTGTCCGACCTTGAGCGTTCCGGTGCGTACCAGCGTGGTCGCGACCGGACCTTTCTGCGGGTCGAGGTGGGATTCGAGGACGATGGCGAGTCCGTCGCGTTTCGGGTCCGCGGAATATTCCTCGACTTCGGCGACGAGCAGGATGTTCTCGAGCAGCTTGTCGATACCGATGTTCTGTTTCGCGCTTATTTCGGAGCAGAGGATTTTGCCTCCCCACTCCTCGATGAGGATGCCATTCTCGGCGAGCTCCTGCTTTATCTTCGCCGGGTTCGCGTCCCCTTTGTCGATCTTGTTTATGGCGACGATGACGGGGAATTCCCGTTCCTTGAGGTATGAGATGACTTCCTTTGTCTGCGGCTGAACGCCGTCGTCCGCGGCTACGACGAGGATCGCGATGTCGGCGAACGAGACGCCGCGCCTGCGCATCGCGGCGAATGCCTCATGTCCGGGTGTGTCGATGAACGTGATATGCTTCCCGCGTTTCTTCACCTGGTACGCGCCGAGGTGCTGGGTGATGCCGCCGGCTTCGCCGGAAGCGACGCTTGCTTTGCGGATCGTATCGAGCAGGGTAGTTTTCCCATGGTCGACATGGCCCAAGATGGTGACGATCGGCGCGCGCGGCTCGGTTTTCTTTCCGGACCGCTTCTCTTCCTCGCAGAGCGCGAGCAGGCCTTCGAGGTCGAGCGGTTTCTCCCCGGAGCCCTTTTCCTCCAGGAGCGACGCCTCGAACCCGAGCTCTCCTGAGATGATGCTCGCCGTGTCGAAATCAATCTCCTCGTTTATCGTGGCGAGAATCCCGTTCTTCATGAGCTCGGTGATGACGGCGGAAACATTGAGCCCGAGAAGCGACGCGAGTTCCTTGACGCTTACGATCGCCGGTATCGAGACCGGTTTCTTTTCAGTGATTTCGTCTGTCATGGTATTTTCAGATGGGGGATTACGCTTTTTTGGTGAATGCCTCGGAATGCTTCCGGGCGGCGACAGCTACGACCTGCTTCTCTTCGGTCGTGAAGGGGTATTCCTTGTTTTCTCCACCCTGTACGACCGGCTTCGCGTATACCCGGGTTCCTTCGCGCGTGTGGAGCGATGAAAGGACGAATCCGGTATTCTTCCCGTTAAGGAGTGCGATGGTGAAGCTCTGATTCCCGCCGACTTCCTTGAACGGATTGAACCGCAGTATTTCCGTCTTATGGAGACTTTCGGTCCCAAGCAGGTAGAGTCGCTCCGCGATGTCGTAGAGTTCTTCCACTCCCCGGTTGAGTTCGGCGATCGACTCCTTCTGCCCGAGGATGACCGCCTCGAGGTCTGTGCCATTCTTCCCCAGAAAGAGGGAGGAGAGGTCCTTCTTTATCCGATGTACCTGAAAAAACAGGAGCAGGAGTGCGGAAAAGAGGATGATTCCGAGCACGGATGCTCCCGCGGAGAGAAAAAAAAGAAATTGAGGCGAAAGAATGTCTCTCATAGGCTCTGAGCCGAGCCTATCACGATATTCCGCTCGTGTAAAGGGAAAATCAATTGCGGAAGCGGGAGGATTCGAACCTCCGATACCCTTTCGGGTATGCCGCTTTTCGAGAGCGGTGCCTTCAACCACTCGGCC
>CAYRYX010000072.1:0-4943 GCA_964428755.1 uncultured Bdellovibrionales bacterium
AAAGGCGTACGGGATGAATCCGGCGTTCGCCGCCAAGAACACGCGATGCCATTTCGTCGATCCGAAATCCGGGAAGCTTTCGAATTGCAGCGGCTGCTCCTTCAACTGCGGTGACGTCGTGGAGCCCGAGCACGCATACTGGAAGGCGGAGAGTCTCAAAGTTTTTCATGACTCGCTGAACGCGCGGGTGCGCAAGGCGTTTGTCGCGGCGCTTCCGGGGTTCGTGTCCGCATACTTCCTCCTCGCGAGCCGGTGGGTCGAGTTTCCGTATGCCGAAGGGGCGGAGAGGGTCGCGGTCATCTATGGATTTTTCCTCGTTTCCATGAGTATTTCCGCCGCGCTGTATTTCTCGACGAAAGTATTGATCCGGAAACGGTCGTTCCGAAACGACCAAACAGTCTGTGCTCCGGAGCTTGCGGCGGTTCCTGGTGGACAGGAATCATTGGACGAGGCGGCGTGCAACACCCGCTATCAGCTCGGTAAGCACCGGCTCGATATCTTCTTCGTGACGCTTGCGGTGAATGTCATCTGGTTTTTCGCGTCGAACGTGCTTGTGAATATCTTTCTTGCCCGCGTCATCGGGTTCGGGACGGAAGTCGGCGCGGTGATCTGGACGACGGCAGTCTTCGGATTCTTCTTCCTCTCGATCTTCGGCGCCCGATCCGGCTGGAACGAGCACGGCCCCGCACAGTACAAGGTGAGCTGGTGGTGATGATAATGGAAAATGTAAATCTCAAAATGAAAAATTTCTGAGAAAAAAAGATTCGTTCGGAATTCCTTTTCTTATTCCAGATGGATTTTTTCCTCGAAGCGCTTGAGGGTTTCGAGGAGGAGGGGATGGTGTTCGAGCGACGGGTCGGCCTGAAGGAGGTCGGTCGCTTCCTTCCGTGCGAGTTCGACAAGCTTGAGGTTCGTGAGATTTTCCATGGCGACGTCGGGCATTCCTGATTGGCGCGTGCCGAAAAAGCTTCCCGGGCCGCGGAGGGCGAGGTCGGCTTGGGCGATCTCGAATCCGTTCGCACTTTTTTCGAGCGCTTCCAATCGGAGATTTTCAGTCGACACACCTTCACCCGGGAAGAGGAAACAGTATGACTGGTGCTCAGCGCGTCCGACACGGCCGCGGAACTGATGGAGCTGCGCCAAGCCGAACCGTTCGGCGTTTTCGATGAGGATGACGCTCGCATTCGGGATGTCGATGCCGACCTCGATGACGGAGGTGGCGACGAGGATGTCGGATTTCCCTTGGCGGAATTCTTCCATGACTGATTCCTTTTCCTTTGATTTCAGCTTCCCGTGGACGAGACTGATGCGGAGATCGGGGAACACTTCCTTTTTGAGTCGCTCCGCCTCGGCGGTCGCGGCCTTCACATCCTCCAGCGCTTCGGATTCCTCGACGAGCGGGGAAATGACGAACGCCTGTCGCCCCTTCCTTACTTCCTTCCGGATGAAATCGTAGACGACTTCGCGGTCGGCATGGTTCCGGGCGATTTTCGTTTTTATCGGTTTTCGGCTTTTCGGGAGCTCGTCGAGGAGGGAGAGGTCGAGATCGCCGAAGAAGGCGAGCGTGAGCGTGCGCGGGATGGGGGTCGCGGTCATGGTGAGGAAGTGCGGGGTGAGTCCCGGAAGGCCATCGCTGATCGAGCCCGCGCGGGATTGGAGGTAGGCGCGCTGCTCGACGCCGAAGCGGTGCTGCTCGTCGACGATGATGAGGGCGAGGTCGCCGAACCGAACGTCTTCTTGGAGTACGGCGTGCGTGCCGATGACGATTTTCGGGATGCCGGCGCGGATCGCGGAGACGAGCGTCGCTTTTTTTACGGTGTCGCCCCCGAGTTTCTGGTACGCGTGGGTGAGGAGGGCGATCGGATAGGACTCGTCCGCAAAAAGTCTTGAAAGACTCTCCCAGTGTTGCCTCGCGAGGACTTCGGTCGGGGCGAGGATCGCGGTCTGGAAACCGGCGTGTGCAGCGGAGCGTGCTGCCAATGCCGCGACGACGGTCTTGCCGGAACCGACGTCCCCGTTCAAAAGCCGGTTCATCGGGCGCGGTTTTGCGAGGTCGGCGAGGATGTCGGAGACGGATCGTTCCTGTGCGCGCGTGAGCGTGAAGGGGAGATGCTTCACGAACGACCCGGTTCCTTCCGGGTCGGGTGGAATGGCAATGGCCTTGGCGGTCTCGAAGAGTGATTTCGCCTGAAGCGCTTTCAGTTGGAACGTGAACATCTCGTCCCAGGCGAACCGTTTGCGTGCGAGCTTCCAATCATTCTCGTTTTCCGGGAAGTGGATCGAACGGATTGCCTGCGAAAGCGAGGGGAGATGGATCCGTTTCAATATCTCCTCCGGCATCGGATCGGGGACCGTCCCGATATGTTTCATGATTTCGGTTATCTGCCAACGGAAAAACCGCGAAGTGACCCCGGCTGTTTCCGGGTAGACGGGGATGAGCCGCGCGGTGTGGGTCGCTGTGCGCGAGGCACGTTCGTAGTCGGGGGTCTGGAAGAGGAGCCCCTTCTTGTCCCGCGAGACTTTTCCCGAGAGTCGGACAGAGAGTCCTTCGCCCAAAGTGGGTGCGATGAACCGGTTTCCGAACCAGATGGCGCGAACTGTGCCGGTACCGTCGTCGATGGTCACTTCGGTGATGTAGACGTGTTTCTTCCAGGTTTGTCCGGCGGAAACATGTTTCACTGTTCCGAGAACGGTGCAGAGTTCCCCTGGGGACAGTTCGCTGATCGGTTTCAGCGCGGAATAGTCTTCGTACCGATAAGGGAGGTGGAAGAGGAGATCGCCGACGGTCGCGATATCGAGCCGTTTCAGTTTCCCGAGAACGGATTTCTTGAAGGATGGGAGTGCTGAGAGCGGGGTTTCGATTTGGATCATAAGGATGATGTGTGATCGGCGGAGTGTGTGCCTAAGTATACCAGAAAGAAAAAACAGCCGATCCGGCCGTCTTTTCAGCGTGTGTCCTCGGCAGGAATCGAACCTGCATCGCCTCCTTCGGAGGGAGGAATCCTATCCGTTGAACGACGAGGACGAATATTTCGTGTGCGCTTGGCAGGAATCGGACCTGCGACCTTCTGGACCGCAACCAGACGCTCTATCCACTGAGCTACAAGCGCATATCAAGTTGTCTTTTCTTCAGTCACCCTCCTCTTTTCGGGGCGCCTACGATCCACTGCCAGCCCAAGGCTGGTCCGCCTTGGGCGGAAGCTACAAGCGCAAAAACAAACACCGCTCCCGTCTCACGAGAGCCGTCTAAATATGAAACATTTTCTCGATTGTGTCAATGAGACCCGGCTCGTATTTCCGTTCCGGAACGGATGCGATGATGAGACTGTGGATGGCTTCGACGCGCTGTTCGGCGAGCGGAATGTGGACATGACTCACGAGCCATCCGTCCGTCTGGATGATGAGATGCTTCGGGAAATCCGGGTGATCCTCGAGGATGAAGAACGAGCTGATATCCTCGAACGGATAGAACTCTCGTCCGACAACGATACCTTTGTCCGTGATGGTGTACCGCGTCGGCTCTTCTGGTCGGTTGAGCGAGAGGTAGCCGACCATGCCGATCAGGATGAAGACGATCGCCATGAGCGGGCTGTTCGTATAGAGAGCGTAGGCGATTATGGCGATGAAGACCGCGATGACGATCGTATAAGTCTTCTGTCCGTGTTCAGCGGGGGCGTGTTCGAGCGTTTCCCATTGCGCGAGCACCTTTCCGGATCGTGACGCGGAAGGAATGGTTTCCGGCGGAAGTTTCGGGGACGGATCCTCCACGTGCTCCGTTTTTCCGCTCAGAAAGGGCGAGGCACCTTCTTCTTCCGGCTGCGTCGGTATTTTCATGTCGAAGCTCATAGGGTTTCAATAAGTGCTCAAAGTCTGTTCATTATAGCATAAGTGGCTTCTCTCTTCACAATGCCGCTTCTCTCTGCTAGCCTGGGGGCATCGGAAGGAAATGTGGCCCCAGCCCAAGGCTGGTCCGCCTTGGGCTGAGAGTGGTTGAAAAACGGAAGCGTGGCCGAGTGGTTGAAGGCAACAGTCTTGAAAACTGTCATACCGGAAACGGTATCGAAGGTTCGAATCCTTCCGCTTCCGCAGCAGCGAAGGGGAGCCATCTTGTATGGTTCCTTTTTTGCTTCTATGATAGGGAGGGATGAGAAGTTTATGCCCCGGAGGGGTAAATCCTTCCGCTTCCGCAAATAATTTCCAACACGCCGTTTTCCTATGAGAGACACATTGAAAGGATTCCTGAATTTCATCCGGGAGCAGGGGGTCATGGGGCTTGCAATCGGGTTCCTTCTGGGTGGTGCAGTGTCGAAAGTGGTGTCGGCCCTGGTGACCGATATCATCAACCCGCTCCTCTCGTTCGCGTTCGGTTCGACCGAAGGACTGAAGCAGGCATCGATCGGTGTCGGTGATGCCAGGATCATGTGGGGGGATTTCATTTCCGTTCTCATCGACTTTCTCATCATTGCGGCTGTCATCTATTTCGGGTTCAAGGGACTTGGTCTCGACAGGATCGACAAGAAGAAGGAAAAGTAACGTTCCTTTTCCTGTTAATCCATGCTATCCTGTCGAAGGTAATTTTTTGAGGAAAGAAATTATGGACATGATGACCGTCTTATGGATAGAATTCGGCGTGCTCTTCGCGGGGACGATCTATGCCTGGTACAACTGGTATCTCGTGCTCGTCAAGAAGTGTGACACTTGCTCCATTTCCGTACACGAAAACCCGTTCACTTCGAAATGTTTCTGGGGCGCGCTTTTTTTCACGCTCGCGCTGCTCGTGAACATCTGGTCGCTTGCGATCGCGGTGTAGGTCTGTATGAAAGGGAACGGGCTCCGGTAGGAGCCTTTTCTTGATTCCCGAGCTGGGAGATGCTAGCATATAGGGAGCTTTGGAAAGGTGGGTGAGCGGCTGAAACCAGCACACTGCTAACGTGCCAGAGGGT
>CAYRYX010000073.1:0-4915 GCA_964428755.1 uncultured Bdellovibrionales bacterium
GCGCATCGACGACGAGCACGACATCGTCGATCGAACGGAGCACGCGCTCCACTTCGGAACCGAAATCGGCATGCCCGGGCGTATCGACGATATTGATCTTCGTGTTCTTATAGAACAACGAAGCATTTTTCGCGTAAATGGTGATACCGCGCTCCTTCTCGAGCGCGTTGGTATCCATGGAAAACCCTTCCAAGGCGCATCCGGTCTGCTTCAAAAGGCCATCCGTGAGCGTGGTCTTGCCATGATCGACGTGCGCGATGATGGCAATATTTCGTATATTCATAGTTTCCTCATAAAAAGCGACAAGAAAAAGGCGTTTCCGCCTTTCCTTGAACACCACTCATTATGCCCGAAAGAAGCCCCTCTGTCAAACCGCGATTCTGGCACGCACGACTTCCTCCAGTCCGTATGCATTCCCACCCCCGAGCAAACCGAGATACGAAGAGATATTCTTCTCATCCAGTTTTCGGAACATCCGCCGCTTCGTCACCGTCCGCAGCACACGGTGGTCCGGGAAATGCGTCCAGCCGAGAAAGTCGACGCCGGATGCGACCGTGCCTATGGAAATCTTGTCCGGGTGAAGCCGAAGATCCAGCCACTCCTCCAGGAATTCCTTGATGGAGATAAGCCAACCTTCAAGTTCTTCGTATTCGGTCGAAAGGAGGACGAAATCATCGGCATAGCGTATATACCATTTCGCTCTCAGTCCGTGCTTCACGAACTGATCAAGTTCGTTCAGATACACGTTCGCGAAAAGCTGCGAGGTGAGGTTTCCGAGCGGAAGCCCTCTTGCATTGTCATCCCGTACTTGATACAGGATCCAGGAAGACTGGATTCCCGTTTTCGCGGAAATGACAGAGTGGAAGCTCCCGATCACTTCCCCCAAAAGCCATTGCGTATCCGAATCGCCGATCCGTTCTTCCAAAATACCGAGAAGGATACGATGATCGATCGACGCGAAGAATTTCCAGATATCGCATTTCAGCACCCAGGCCGTTTTTGTGTGATTGCAGGACACCTTCCGCGCGAACACCCCGAATCGACGGAGTGCGCGGTGCGTCCCCTTGTCGATACGGCAGGAATACGAATCCGCAATGAAGACATCGTCGAAGAACGGATAGAGGACGCGATAGATCGCGCGATGGACGATACGGTCGCAGACAGACGCCTTGTGTATGTCGCGCGGCTTCGGATCGTTCACTTTGAAGTGTTCGTAGCTTCCGTGGCGGTAGGTCTTCATGGTAAGCTCTCGGTGGAGGCTGATGAGATTCTCCATGAGGCGAGACTCGAATATCTGCACGTCTTTCCTCGAGCGTTTTCCAGGAAGAAACTCCGTCCACGCTTCAAGGAGATTTTCGAGCGAGACGATATCGGCGTACTCTTGTTTCAAAAATTTCTTCATATGTCTTCCCAGAATACCCCCCCCCCGCGACTTTTGCCAGTGCTTGAGAAGTTGAAGGGCGCATATCTCACCTGGTATGCCTTCCTTCCGGCGATACCGAAGACGCATCGTCATTCGCTCGGCACACGGATAGACACGCTTTTCATCGAGGCGATCGAAGGTGTCGCATCCGCCGCATTCCTTGGGCCCAAGGAAAAAATCGCCTATGTCCGCTACGCGATCCGCAAGATCGACACGCTCAAAGTGCTCCTCCTTATTCTCTGGGAGACAAAGTCGATCAACAACAGGAAATACATCGCTTTGTCGCTCAAGATAGACGAGGTCGGTCGGATGCTCGGCGGGTGGAACGGGCAGCTCGCAAAACAAAACTCCTCCCAAAAATGAGAGGAGAAATGAAGAGAGTTGCGCAGGCCAGCGAACCACCAGTTGTCATTCCAGTCGTTGTCGTTGCGGTTGACATTCACGTTACGCTCGTCGTTCCACCGGTTGAACGCGGTATTGCATAGGATGCCGCCTACTCCACCACCATTCGAATACTCTCATGGCTGAATCGTATCCGGCATCGTAAATGCCATGGCATCCCACACCAAGTATCTTCATTTTTTGAAGTTTCTGCATGCGCCACTCTGCCTCGAACCGTAATTCGGAGACACTCTCGACGCATGGATACTGGATTCGGCCGGAAGCAACCGTAATCGCTCCCAGATTCGCCTACTACCACTGACAATCTAGCATGAAAAAAATCTCCCGGAAACCGCACGCGGTTTCCGGGAGGAAGGTCAAAGTGACCGAGGGCCAGAGAAAAGATCCCAAGCCCGAAGCGCTACTTGCGCAGGCCAGCGAACCACCAGTCGCCACCCCAGCCGCTGCCGTCGCGGCGGACATACACGCGACGCTCGTCGTCCCACCGGTAGAACGCGGTATAACACCAGTTGCCGTCCGCATCTTTCCAATGCGTGCCGTTTGGATGTTCGTCCGCAAATGCCGGGTCAGCTTCGTTAACGGCAGCGAGGGCATACGGGTCAGCCGGTACGAGGCCGCGCAATGCGTACTCCTTGTCCAGATCGACGTCACTCACGGAGCGGCCGGGCTTGAAGAAAATCACGTCCGACTCGTCGCCATCGCCTCGGGGCATCATGGCGATCACATCCTTGTCGACGTACCGGTTCCGTCCGGTCGCCGCGATGGCGTCCTGTGGTGAACGGGTGCGATTCACGGTAACGCGACGGACGATCATGTCGCTGAACATCTCGACGTGCTTGCGAAAAATCGCAAGCAAAGCAAGGCTGAGTTCGTTTGTACCCAGAGTATGCTGGGTCGCTTCCGAAGGAAATTCCGAACGATGCTTACGAAGCACGGCTCGGAAAATATCGGCGGCCTTATCGAGTTGACCATCAGTCATTCCTACTACGGATGGGGTCGTGGAGTCCATGGCGTCATCTCCTGTTTTCAAGATACACTTTCCCCGCAATCGCCCGGGAATATGGCAGTTTCGAGCTTTCACTCGGAACGTTTTATTATAGCATATCTTATAGGTTCTGTAAAGATTCAGAAAATGGCTTACGGAAAGCATGAAAAAGTATGACTCCGAAAAATAGACTCTGTCACCACTATCGTCCTGGAGCCTATCCTAACAAGAGCTTAGTTCTTCGAAATGTATTTCCACAGCGCGACGATGCCGAGTATCACAAGAACGAGCACGAGCACATACAACACCGAGCCGAACAGCGGCCATGCGCCCCATCCGCCGCCCACCATGTTGCCGTAATAATATCCCATCATATATCTCACCCCCTTTTCCTTACAATTTCTTCACTTTCAGGCGAAGCGAATTAGATACAACCGAAACCGATGAAAGTCCCATCGCGAGTCCGGCGAAAACCGGATTCAAGAGCCAGCCGAACACGGGATAAAATATGCCGGCGGCAAGCGGGATTCCGATGATATTATACGCGAATGCAAAGAACAGATTCTGCCGGATGCCGCGCATCGTGAGTTTCGAAAGCCGGATCGCTTTCACGAGCTTCGAGATGTCCCCATGAAGGAGCGTAATACCGGCCGACTCTATCGCCGCATCCGTTCCCGTGCTCATCGCGATGCCGATATCAGCGGCAGCCAAAGCGGGTGCGTCGTTCACCCCGTCACCGACCATCGCTACCACATCACCCTTCGCTTGAAGTGCTCGGATTGCGACCATTTTCCCTTCCGGAAGCATCTCCGCTTGCACCTCGTCGATGCCGACCTCACTCGCGATACATCGGGCGGCGTTCCTGTCATCCCCAGTCAGCATGACCACGCGTATCCCGAGAGTTTGGAGCTCCGCCACAGCTCTTTTCGCCTCCGGTTTGACCGCATCGGCGACAAACGCGATACCAAGCACTTTTTCGCGGGTAGCGAGCATGATCGGCGTCCTTCCTTTCCGCGTTTCCTTCGCTACCTGCACCGCATCGAACGGAACACCGAGTTCCGAAAGAAACGCCGCATTGCCCGCAAAATATTCCGTGCCATCCACGACCCCCCGGACACCCCGTCCTTTCACTGCCTCGAATCGATCCGCCGGATTCGTCCCTATCTTTTTCACCGCAGCGTACGAGAGAATCGCACGGGCGAGCGGATGTTCCGAGCGCGACTCAAGCGACGCAAGTATCGATATCATATCTTCCTCCGATATGCCCGCTTCCGGTCGCACTGAAACAAGTTCCGGTTTCCCTTTCGTGATCGTCCCCGTCTTGTCGACGACCACGACGGTCGCCTTATGAAGCCTCTCGAGCGTCGCCGCATCCTTGACGAGAATTCCTTCCCGCGCACCCTTGCCGACCCCGACGATGATCGCCGTCGGCGTCGCGAGACCGAGCGCACACGGGCACGCGATGATAAGCACGGAAACGAACGCGACGAGCCCGGCAGAGAGCGCCTGCGAAAACCCGAGGCACTGCGTTCCGAAAAGCATCCAAGACCCGAGCGAAAGAACCGCTATCACCAGCACAACCGGCACGAAAACCGCCGAAATCCGGTCAGCCAAAGCCTGAATCGGCGCCTTCGACCCCTGCGCTTCCCCGACCATCCTTATGATATGCGCAAGAAGCGTCTCTTCCCCCACTTTCGTCGCCCGAAACGCGAATGTGCCGTCCGTATTCATCGTCCCCGCCGATACCGTATCACCCGTCTTCTTTTCCTCCGGCATCGGCTCCCCGGTGATCATCGATTCATCGACGAAGGAGGATCCGTCTATGACGACGCCATCGACCGGAATCTTCGATGCAGGTTTCACGACAAGCGTATCGCCGGAGACGACCTCACCGATCGGAATCTCAATTTCTTTTCCGTCACGGACGACGAGTGCGGTCTTCGCTTGCAAACCGAGCAGCTTTTCGATCGCGTCTCCCGTCTTGAGTTTCGACCGCGCCTCGAGATATTTCCCGAGCGTGATGAACGCGATGACGACGATCGTCACATCGTAATAGGTATTCTCGACGTCGAGAAAAGGACGGAGCGTCTCTTCGAAGGCGGACA
>CAYRYX010000074.1:0-4902 GCA_964428755.1 uncultured Bdellovibrionales bacterium
TGTAGGGCGATGCAAAGGCATTGAAACATTACGATTTCTTGACAAGAAATCGTTTTCGTGTTTTCATTAGATGCTTCTGCTTCGAGGGATATCAGCCTTTTGGAGTTTGCGGAGAGGATACTCTCCCAGGAGGCTTTTATTCGTAGAGTCCTTATTAATTTAATAAAAGGATTCTTAAGCAGACCAAACTATGTTTCGAAAGAGTTTCGCGAAACGCCACGCTGCACCGAAATCGTCGGGCAACCGGCTTCATGGCGGCGGTCGGGGATTTTCCACGACCAAGACCGTGCGCGGGAAGCGCAAGGAGACGAAGTTCGATATCTCGCTCTTCGTGAAGAAGGCGATCACGACGACGGAAACCGAAGTCTATAATCCGAAGCATCGCTTCGTCGATTTCGACATTCACGAGAAGCTCAAGAAGACGATCGTCGCGCGCGGGTATATCCACCCGACGCCGATTCAGGACGGTGCGATTCCGCACGTCATCAAGGGTCGTGACCTTGTCGGGGTCGCCAATACCGGGACCGGGAAGACGGTCGCGTTTCTCGTGCCGCTCATCAGCAAGGCGTTCGAGCGGAGGACGGAACGGGCGCTCATCATGACGCCGACGCGCGAACTCGCGCTTCAGATCGAGGAGGAATTCAAGGATTTCTCACGCGGGTCGGGTCTCCGTTCGGCGATCTGCATCGGCGGTGCCGGGTTCCCGAACCAGCTCCGTGCGCTCGCCGCGCGTCCGAACTTCGTTATCGGTACGCCGGGGCGGCTCAAAGATCTCATCTCACGGAAGGCGCTCGACCTCTCGACCTTCAACAACGTCGTACTCGACGAGGCGGATCGGATGCTCGACATGGGATTCATCAAGGATATCCGCGAAATCCTCTCGTTGCTTGCGCCGAAACGACAGTCACTTTTCTTCTCCGCGACGATGCCGCACGCGGTGGCGGAGCTCACGAAGAAATTCCTCACCGATCCGGTGATGATCGAGATCAAGTCCCGTGCGACCTCTGAGAACGTCGAGCAGAACGTGCTTGTCGTGAAGAATTCCGACCAGAAAATCGAGATTCTTCATGATCTCCTCCTGAAGGAGACCTTCAAGAAGGTGCTCGTCTTCCGTCGGACGAAGCGCGCCACGGAGCAGCTTTCCAAGATGCTTATCACCCGCGGATTCCGTGCGGAGGCGATCCACGGTGACAAATCCCAGGGGCAGCGTGAACGCGCACTTCGTAACTTCACGCAGGATCGGGCGCAGGTTCTGGTTGCCACCGACGTCGCTGCGCGCGGACTTGATATTCCGGACGTGACGCACGTCATCAACTACGACCTTCCCGAGGTGTACGAGGATTATATCCACCGTATCGGGCGTACCGGTCGTGGTACGAAGACAGGTAATGCGCTCACCTTCGTGGAAGAAGGGCGGGATATGTAGAGGACGAATAGCGAATTCCGAATAGCGAATAAAAAACCGGCTTTTGCCGGTTTTTTTCATGCCGTTTTAAATGAGGTAAAGTCATTTCTCAGACCGGGAATATCTGATAAGATAAGGATGCCATCGGATTCATAAAAAAACATATGGACAAGAAAAAACTGTTGCTGGTGTCGGTCGCGTTCCTCGTGCTTGCGGCGTCGCTTCTCGCGGCCGTTTCGGCGGTTCCGATCATCCGACAGCTCGGCGGGAATGCGGATATCCCGTCCGTCATTCCGGATAGTCTCATTCCTGAGCGGAAGGATGGAAAGCTCTCGAAGTTCGGATCCGATGAGGAATTCCGGAAATATCTCGCCGAGGCGCGCGAATCCCAGGCAGGGGGATTCGGCATGAACGTTCCGATGATGGAGATGTCCGTGACGTCGTCCGATACCGCGCTTTCTTCGAAAGGAATGCCGGCCACGACGGAAGGTGGCCGTGGCGGCGTCGACGCGAGGGTTTCCGGGACGAATGTGCAGGTCGCGGGAATCGACGAGCCGGATATCGTGAAGACCGACGGAACGTCCATTTATTTTTCCCGCGAACCGGACTATAACGTGATCGACGGTCCGATGGAGGTGATGGAAAAGCGCGCGGCGGCCGAGGCGGAAGTCAGCATGCTCGCTCCCGGCGAGATGGCAATCGCGCCGGATCGATACGCGCCGATCGGACGCACTGATATCATCGCGGCGCTCCCTGCGGATGCGCTTTCGAAAATCGGATCGCTCGGAAGAAGTGGGGAGATGCTCCTCTTCGGTGAGACGCTCGTGGTGCTCGATCTTTCCCGACGGGACGTCGTCGCCTATGATATCTCCGATAAGGCTGATCCGAAGGAGAAGTGGGCGATGCGGAACGGAGATAACACGCAACTCGTCGCTGCGAGGAAGTATGAGAACACGCTCTATATCGTCGAGAAGACGTGGGCGAACGAATCGCAGCCGTGTCCGATCATGCCGTTCTCACTCGGAACTGAGCGGATATCGATCGCCTGTACGGATATCTACCGTCCGAATATCCCATCGGGGGCGGATGCGGTTTTTACCGCTCTTTCCATCGACGTGGAGACGGGAAAGGCGAAGGAAAAGACCTCGTTCGTCGGCTCTTCCGGTCAGTCGACGGTCTACATGAGCGAGAACGCGATCTATGCGACGTATCCGAAACAAGGAGACCTGATACGATATATGCTCGGGTTTTTCCGGGAGAACCGCGGGCTGATCCCAGTCGGGACTTTCGAACGTATCGAGAAACTTTCAGGCTATGACATCGGATCGGGTGCGAAGATGACGGAGCTTTCGGAAATCCTGTCGAAGCTTTCCCTGGGGCGGGATCCGGATGAGCAGCTAAGGTTCCAAAACGAGATGCGAAACAGGATGACGGAGTATGCGAAGGCGCATCTCCGTGAACTCGAATCGACCGGTATTGCCAAGCTTTCGCTCCCGGATCTTTCCGTCTCGGCGAACGGCTCAGTCCCGGGGAGTCTCCTGAATCAGTTTTCTCTTGACGAGTACCAGGGGAACCTCCGTGTCGCGACGACCGTCGGTGGTCGGAGTGCGTTTTTCTTCGGCTGGGGCGGGAGTAACGATACGAGCGCGAACGATGTTTACGTCCTTGATGCGGATCTCGACCGGGAAGGCGCGCTGTTTGATCTCGGGTTGGGCGAACGGATCTATGCCGTACGGTTCATCGGAGAGACCGGATACCTCGTGACCTTCCGGGAGACGGATCCTTTCTATGTGCTCGACCTCTCGGATCCGGATGAGCCGCGCAAGGCGGGGGAGCTCAAGATTCCGGGATATTCGTCGTACCTTCATCAGCTCGGGAAAGACATGATTCTCGGAATCGGGAAGGAAGAGAATCAGGTGAAGATTTCTCTCTTCGATGTCTCGTCGCCGGACGAGCCACGCGAGGTTTCGAAATATACCCTCGATGAATACTGGTCGGAAGCCACGCAGAATCATCATGCGTTCCTTGCCGATCCGGAGCACGAGGTGTTCTTCCTGCCTGGCAGCCAGGGCGGGTATGTCTTCTCGCATGATGGAAACGAACTCCAGCTGCTCAAGGCGGTGAAGGACGATCGGGTCAAGCGGGCTCTCTTCATCGGTGATATCTTCTATGTCGTGAGTGAGGACGCGATCTACACGTTCGACGAGAACACCTGGGAGAAGAAGGATGAACTGGAATTGGAGTAAATCTGTATTTTTACTCAAAACGCAGTGTGAAGCCTCCGCGCCGGATCTTTCCTTTTCGGGGTTTTGAGGCTGCGACTGGCTGCCTCATAAGGGATTTCTTACCAAAGAAATCCCGACCCCGGGAAGGGAAGTCCGGCGGCGGAGGCGGATGAAGTCATATACTGTTTGTTCCTATTTGTTGGGAATATATCAAGAGAAAATTTGACTTTTATTTGATAAAGTGGTATAATATACGTGTTGCAGTGAGTCAGGAGAAATCCAAGGTCTTAGCTTGGTTCTAACCGAACCTGTATCCGGATTTGACAACGAAGGCCGGATAGTCGCCGAAGACGGGCGCCTCACTGCGACCAGATCAAAAGGCCGCTCGGAAACGATTCCGAACGGCTTTTACTTTTTTGCGGATCTTTCAGATATTCCTGTCGCGTCGCGAGGCGGTCATACGGAAGAGCAGCGGTACGAGGAAGAGCGTGAGGAAGGATGAGAGGGAGAGCCCGAAGATGATGGCGGTGCCGAGCGCCTGCCAGAGCCCGTTTGAGAGCGTTATCGGGACGATACCGAAGATCGTGCAGATCGACGTGATGACGATGGCTTCGATCCGTGATTTCCCCGCGTCGACGATCGCTTCGTCGAAGCGGATGCCGCTCCGAAGGTTGAGGTTGATCTTATCGATGAGGATGATGGCATTTTTCACGACGATGCCGAAGAGCGCGAGGATGCCGATAAGCCCCGGGAACGAGAGCGAGACGCCGAAGATCGCCATGCCGACGAAGACACCGATGAGCGCGAGCGGAAGGGTGATGAGGACGATCACGGCCTTGCGGAACGAATTGAACTGGATCACGAGCGTCGTGACGATGAGCGCGGCGGCGATCGCCATGGCGTTTATGATGGACTGGACGGACTTCGCGTTCTCCTCGTTTTCACCGCCGTATTCGAGGACGTATCCGTCCGGAAGGATCCCCGGAGCTGCGGTCCGTTCCTGGAATGCCTGCAGGATGTCCTGGGGATTCACGGTTCCTTCGACGCCGGAGGAGATGGTGACGACCCGTTTCTGGTCGAGTCGGTCGATCGCGTTCACGGACGGACGGAGCTCGATATCCGCGACATCGCGGAGAAGGATCGGCGTTCCATCGCGATTGACGATTTCGATGTTCTGGACCGACGCGAGGGTGGGGATGGTCCGCGTATCGAAGCGCGCGACGATGGAGATCTCCTCTCCGTCACGGAGAATGGTCGACACTTCGGTTCCGG
>CAYRYX010000075.1:0-4802 GCA_964428755.1 uncultured Bdellovibrionales bacterium
AAAGGTTTCTTTTCTCTCGTCGAATCCGTGGGATTTTTCCGACGAGCTCATCGACGTGGTCGCGCGGCACGGAAATATCGACCGGCTCCTGCATCTGCCGATCCAAGCAGGGAGCGATGCGGTCCTGAAGCGCATGAATCGCTGGTATACGCGGGATGAATACTTCGCCCTCGTCGATCGGATCCGAGAAAAGATTCCGGACGTGCGTTTCACGACCGACATCATCGTCGGGTTTTCGGGCGAGACGGAAGCGGATTTCCAGGATACATTGGATGCGGCGCGACGTGTCCGGTTCGAGAAAGCGTATATCGCGTGGTATTCGCCGCGGCCGGGGACGAATGGTGCGACGAAAATGGAAGATGATGTCCCGTTTCCGGAGAAGAAACGTCGTTTTGATGAACTCGACCGGCTTGTACTCGAACTTTCCGGGCGCGGGTATCTCTCCGAGAAGGGTCAGAAAAACGGCTGATTTCAGCTCCGCTTGTACTATTTACAAAAATCTGTTTTTGTGCTATAATAGAATTACCATCAAGTGGTGGGGTTCTTTTCGGAGGTGCAGTATGGTCGCGAAGAATCATTTCGATCCCGAATGGGATCTGCCACGCGAGCCGATGGGTTTCTTGGGGCTCGTTGCGTGGGTTCTTATGATAATCACCGCAGTTTTGATTACCAAAGCAATTTTTTTCTAGTTCGGAGTCGCCCTTGGAAACAACGGCGACTTTCTTTTTGCCTTCTTTCCTTCCGGGTGGTATCGTTGAAAAAAACATATGGCAAAAGAAATCACGCTCATATCCTGGAATGTGAACGGTATTCGCGCGGTGGTGCGGAAAGATGTTTTTGCGCCGTTCATCAAGGAATATCAGCCGGACATCCTCTGCCTGCAGGAAACCAAGGCCGAGAGGGGTCAGGCGGAGATCGATCTGCCCGAGTATGAGGAATACTGGAACTCGGCGGAGAAGAAAGGATATTCCGGGACGGCCATCTTCACGAAGGAGAAACCGCTCGCGGTCGTGAACGGATTTCCGGAGGTGATCGCAAAGCGGTTCGATCTCATCGACGGCGCGGAGCGCAATGCGGAAACGGAGGGACGGGTCGTCGCCGCGGAGTATGGGAAATTCTTCGTCGTGACGGTCTATACGCCGAACTCGAAGGATGACCTTTCCCGGATCGAATTGCGCCACAAGCATTGGGATCCGGCATTTCTCGCATACATGAAGGAGTTGGAAAAGAAAAAGCCGGTCCTCTTTTGCGGCGACCTCAATGTCGCACACCAGCCCGACGATCTCGCGAATCCGAAGGGAAACGAGGGCAAGCACGGGTATACGGTCGAGGAGCGCGAGGGAATCGACCGGATGGTCGCGGCGGGATTCGTTGATACTTTCCGGATGTTTCACGAAGGGAACGGACACTATTCGTGGTGGTCGCACTGGGCGAACGCGAGGGCGCGCAATGTCGGATGGCGGATCGACTACTGGTTCGCGTCTGAGAAACTCCGACCCGCTATCACGGACGCGTTCATTCTTCCCGATGTCATGGGATCGGATCATTGCCCGGTAGGACTCAAACTTTCAGTTTGAGAAATTCCAAGTTCCAAATCCCAAGCTCCAAACAAAGCTCAATAACCAAATTTCAAATTCGAAACGTATATTTCTTTGTCTGTGACTTTGAATTTGAAATTTTGTGATTTATTTGGAGCTTGGAATTTTGAATTTGGTGCTTGTATGCAAATAGTTTCATTCGCAGAAGCCGCTCCATTTCTCAAGAATGGTGAAATCGGTGTCATTCCCACGGATACCCTCTATGGTCTTGTCGCGTCCGCGCTCGATATGGATGCGGTGGAGCGCGTGTATCGTGTCCGCGGTCGGGAAAAAGGGAAGCCGTGCATCGTGCTCATTCCGGAAATTTCAGATATCGACCGTCTTTTCTGTCATCCCGAGCTTGTCGAGGGATCTTCGTTATCGTCAGCAGATTCCTCGGTTCGAAGACTCTCTCGGAATGACAAAAATAATGAAATGTTGGGCCGAGTGTGGCCGGGGAAGGTGAGCGTGATTTTTTCGTGTTCGGATACGAAGTGGGCGCACCTTCATCGCGGAACAGGGACGATCGCGTTCCGGGTTCCGGAAAAATCCGACCTCCGCGAGCTTCTTCGGAATGTCGGACCGCTCATCGCCCCGTCGGCCAATCCGCAGGGAATGCCGCCTGCGAAGACGATCGAAGAAGCGGAGGAGTATTTCGGAAGTGATGCCGATTTTTACGTCGATGCCGGGACGCTCGACAGCGAACCCTCGACGGTGGTGAAGATCGAAAATGGAAAACTTGTGATAGTGCGCCAGGGCGCGGTGAAAATAGGAGAGCCTTCGCCGGAATAATTATGCAGTTGTGATATACTTGAAATATGGTAATCAGAGTTCTTACTTGATTGTGATATGCCCAATGAACAAGTGGTGAACTACTTGAGGGAGAACAAGGAAAAGTTTTCGAAGGAGACTTTGTCGGAACAACTGAAGCAGTCTGGATATCCGGAAGCGGACATCGTCTCTGGGATCGCGGCAGTGTACGATGATGCCTCGCCGACTACCGCATCCGCGGCGTTTTGGGATTTCAAGGTGACGCGCGTCTATCGGACATCCGGTGAAAGAACCGGGGACGCGCTTTTCGGATTTTTCGCGCCGATGCTATTTTTCATCATTCCATTCGGGCCGTTTCTTGCAGATATCTTTTTCCTTGCGTACTTCTGGAACCGACGACGCTACATCGCCTACGGCGTGCTGGATCGATGGGTGATCGGAATAATCGTGGTCGGTATCGGGCTCATGATGTTCCTTTCAGACGCTTCTTCATTCGGATGGTTATTTTGAATGCTGATATAAAACGAAAATTATGAACGAGGAACATGTGTCGCAGGAGAGGATTCTCGACGAGATGCGTGAGCTGAGGTTGGCAGTCGTCGCGCTCAGTGAGGCGGTACGATCGCAAGAGGGCCGCCTTTCCAGTCTTGAGGGATCTCCCGTGCCTTCCGTGGTATCCCGAGGACAGATCGATCCGGCGCCGGTTCTTTCGGAGCGATCCGTTCCGCCTCCACCGCCGCGGTATGAAGAACGTTCGAGTCCATCCAGTATCGTGGAAGAGCGAAAGAAATCTCTTGGGGCCACTTTTACCGAATGGTTCAAGGTGGATTGGCCGATGAAAGTCGGGGCATTGCTCATTTTTCTCGGATTCGGTTGGGCCATACCCGTGTACATTTTCGATGCCATCGGACCGGTTGGACGCATCGCGCTCGGCATTCTTGTCGGAATCGGAATCCTTGTCGGTGGGCATCTTCGGATGAACGTATCCCATAATCAGGGAGGCGTCCTTCTTGGTCTCGGGACGGCGACGACGTTGCTGACGGTATTCGCCGCTCGGGAAATCTATGGTTTCTTCACACCGACGATCGCCGTTGTTTTCATGGCGCTCGTCGTTATCTTCGCCGCATATTCGAGTCTTGTTTATAGGAGTCGGGCGATCGCGTTCATGAGTCTCGTCGCCGGTGCGATCGTGCCGCTTCTTGCCGCCGGGGAATCGGATTTCCTCGGACTCTTCTCATACCTCTTTCTTCTTTCGGCCGGTACGCTCTGGATCGTCCGTCTCACCGCGTGGCGTGTGCTGACCTTCGCTTCGCTCGTCTTCGTGTCGCTCTACAGCATGCCGTTCATCGTCGGAGTGGCGCATGCCGATCGTGGTGAGGCGTTGTTAGTGGCCGTCGCGTTCGCTGCATTGTACTTCGTGGCGGGACTCCTCGGGATACTGAAGGATCGCTTAGTCGAACAATCGGATATTCTTGTCGTGGTGCTTAACGGATTTCTCTTGCTCGGGTGGATCCAATCATTCGTACCGGCGACGTTCCAGAGTCTTGCTGCCGTCATGGCTGCGGTCGTGTTCAGCGCGGCTGCCTCCCTTGTCTATCGAATGACCGGCATCGCGTCGCCCGTATATGTTCATGCGGGGAGCGCGATCGTTTTTTTCGTCGTTGCGACTGCATACGAGCTTTCCGGTTCGGTTTTCGTCATTGCGCTTGCGCTCGAAATGGGGCTTATCATTGCCGGTTCGTTTCTCTTTTCGCGGAACCCGACGCTCTCGAAAAAATTGGGCGGGCTTATGGCACTTCCCGTATTTTTTTCGATGGAGTCGGTCGGAAACTATGCACGGGTCTTACGTCATGATTCCATTATGCGTACTTCCTCGGGAACGTCCTGGTATGACAGCGGTGTATTTACTTCCGACTTCTTCGCAATTCTCACGGTCGCGCTCGTCATTTCTTTGCTTGCGTATCTCTATCGGATTGTCGAATCGCCGGAGGAAAGGAGAGGAAGTGTTTCCGGAAGCCGTCTGTTTTTTGCGCTCGCGACGCTCTACGCTCTCTTCCTCGTCTGGTTCGGATTCAAACGGGCGATCGACGACCCGGATACGGCGGCGATGTTCGCGCTCACGGTCTATACGCTTTTCGGCATGGCTCTGTATATGAAAGGACGGTTTTCCGAAATGCGGGAGATGCAACGGTACGGAAGTATCATTCTTGTTTTCGTTGCGGTTCGGCTTCTTTTGATCGATATGGAAGTGGAGACGAGAATCGTCACGTTCTTCATCATCGGGGTTCTGTTCATGAGTATCGCTTTTTTCGGTCGGAAGAAAAAAGATTCGTTTCCGCCGACAGCTGGTGGGACGATCGCCGGTATCGCGCTTTTGTGTTCGTTGTTACTTGCGCCTCCGGTGAATGCGAATGATGTCATGCTCGACGTAGAAATCCCAGCCGGGGCGAATAC
>CAYRYX010000076.1:0-4798 GCA_964428755.1 uncultured Bdellovibrionales bacterium
GATCCACATATATTCGCCTATTTCATGGGAATGGCGTTCCCTATCGGAGTGTTCCTCGCGTTCAGGGCGGACAGGCTTTCCGAGAAATATTTCCTGCTCGCGCTTTCCATACTCGTTTTGTTTGCGGATCTGCTCTCATTTTCCCGTGGGGCGTATCTCGGGCTCGTTTTCGGCGCGGTATCCACCTTCTTTCTTTCCGATTTCGACGCAAAGAAGAAGGCGTATGCGGCAGCACTCGCTACCCTCTTCTTTATAGCCGTGTTTTTCCCGGGAAATCCGATCGGGGACCGACTTTTGTCGGCATTTTCATTTGAAGAAGGGTCGAACCAAGGAAGAATCGAGATGTGGGAAGTGGCGATTTGGAAAATCGCCGATCAGCCGGCGCTCGGATACGGTCTTGGGAATTATCCGCTCGTCGTGAAGCCGGATGCGGCGTTCCGTGAGCCGATATATGCACACAATCTTTTTCTTGACATCGCGACAGAGACCGGAGTCATCGGTGTCGTGTTTTTTTCTTCCGCACTTATCGCGGCACTCCTGACACTCTCAAAAAATTATCCGATTCTCGCGACCTCTCTCGTTATATTCACGGGGCATTCGCTCGTCGAAACGCCGCTCTACTCCGTCCATATCTTTCCGATATTGCTTCTTTCACTTGCGTTCGGATCGGTGAAAAGAGCCCTATGAAAAATTTCCTCGAAAACATCGAAAAACTGCTGATTTTTCTCGTTTTCCTCTCGTTTCCGTTCATGGATGCGAAAACGTTCGTTTTCGGGATCCCACTCTATCTTCCGGAAGTACTCGTTTTGTCGGCGCTTGCGATCCATAGCGTGAGGTTTCTCAAAAAAGACTTCCTTCCCCGTCGGATTCCAACTGCCGTCGCCTCTGCATTCATGCTTCTCGGAGCGGTGTCGTCCATGATTGTAAACGGCGTGGATCGTGACGCGCTTGGGGCTATCAAGAGCTGGTTCCTGTTCCCGATGCTGTTCTCGTGGCTGGTATTCAAATCAGGATTTTCCGAGAAGGACGCCTGGCGAGCGGTCGCATGCTGGTTCTTCGGTGTTGCTGCTGTCGCTTCTGCGGCACTTGTCATCCCGTCTCTTTCGGTCGAGACATACGACGGGAGACTGCGATCGGCATTTCCCTCCCCGAACCACTTCGGGTTTTTTCTCGAATACGGTGCGATACTTGGTGTCGGATTGATGGTTCTCATGAAGCGCCGCTATCTGTCCCTGTCCCTGCTTATCGCGGCCGAAGGCGCGGTTTTGTCCGCGCTTCTTATGACCGGATCGGCCGGAGCGTCGATTTCGGTCGGCATCGCCTCGTTGACAGTGCTGGTCATCAGTCTGTTTCCCGCGAACGTATCGAAAAAAATCCTCGGGATCATGGCGATTCTTGCGGTTTCTTCCGTAGCGCTCGCGTTTTTTCTCATGGATCGGGATACGCTCGGGAGCGGGGAGACGAGGAGTTCGCTCGCTTCCCGGGTCATGATATGGAATGCGGCTTCGCGCATGATCGCCGAGCACCCGATTTTCGGTGTCGGTCCGAGGAATTTTCAGGAAGCGTATCTTGCGCTCCAGTCGGAATTTCCGCCGTACCTGGAATGGGCGGTTCCGCATCCGCATAATATCCTCCTTTCTTTCTGGTTGTTTACGGGCGTAGCCGGTCTTTTTGGGTTCGTATCGCTTCTTGCTATCCTGTTTCGACGCGTATTTCCGGAGACGGACGGCGCGACCGCCGTACTTCCGGGAACATTTTTCGGACTTCTGGTTGCGCTCTGTCTGCATGGGCTCGTGGATACACCGTATTTTCGGAACGATCTTTCGTACGCCTTCTGGGCGACAACCGCACTCATTCTTCTTTTGACGAACAAAAAAGACGCCGAAGCGCCGAAGCTTTAAGTGCCTGATGGACTTTATGGACTCCTATAGCCGTATCCGATAGAGCTTCCCGTCGTTGCGATCCGTGAAGAAGAGAAAGGCTTCCTCCGGATCGAGGAAGAGATCGATGCTGTCATGATCGCCCGGGATATCCTCGGAAGCGATGACACGCTCGCTCCTCCCGGTCTCGGTGTCCATTTTCCAGAAAGAATCCCTCGTGTGGATCGGCTTGTCGAAGTAGTCGTTCGGAAGAACGGCGTCCTGTGGCATGGACGTCGGGAGCGCATAATAGATGGTCTTCGAGTCCTTCGACCATGCGGCCTTCGAGATGAGCGTCGGCGCCTGGAGTGTGTGGTATTCGCCGCCCTGCTGGTTCGCGATGCCGAGACGGGCGTCGGACCCCCCTTTTTCGTTCACGGAGCTGACGAGGAGTTTCGTGCCATCCGGTGACCAGAGATAATTTCCACCGAACTTCTTGTCGAAGATCTTCTTCGGAGTTCCCCCGGTCATGGCGACCGTATAGAGAGCCGTCTCCTCGAACGCGTTCGGGCGGTT
This sequence comes from uncultured Bdellovibrionales bacterium, assembly GCA_964428755.1. GTDB lineage: Bacteria > Patescibacteriota > Minisyncoccia > Moranbacterales > UBA1568 > JAGOTT01. Next base: position 2,436 of record CAYRYX010000076.1, read on the forward strand.
CCAGAAAGAGACGCTTATTCCGGAGGGAACCGTCGCGATGTAGGGATTATTGATCGGAGATTTCGCGATTCCCTTCCATTCGCTTCCGTCCGGCTTCGCGGAATTGAGCCCGGTCTGCCCGTTTCCCGGGTCGGTGTAGAAATAGAAGATCCGTTCGCCGATGTTCGACCAGGACGGCGACGCAAGACCTGCCTTGAGGAGGGTGACGGATCTGTCTCCGAGACGGATGAGGTGCCAGCGCGAGCCGCCTTCGGTTGAAAGGAGCGCCAGTACGGCGCTTTTGTCCGGCGACCAGGTCGCGCGGACGAGAGTTCCCGGGAGATTTCCGACGATTTCTTCCTCTGCCCCGCCCCCGAGTGAAGCCTTTTTAAGGGATTTTTCATTGAAAAAGGCGATGAAATTCCCTCCGAGCGCGGTCGCACCGCTCGCTTTCGTATCCGTCACCCGCTCGAGCGGCTTGGTTGAGAGATTTTCGGAAAAAGCCTTGTCCGCCTTCTCTTTCGCCTCTTTCTGTTTCGTTTCGTCCGCAACAGGGTTGCTTGGGTTGTTCTTGAACGCGAAATTATACACCCCGAGGAAGAGGAGCGTGACGAGAAAGAGTCCGAGCGAGATAGCGAAGAGTTTTTTCATTATTGAAGAAGATGTATTACCTAGAACTGTATGTGGTAATGAGGTGATTCTTCCTGATATTCACAGGCTAGTTTTGCATTGACAATGTAGCTTGAAAGTCCAGTTGGTATCGCTTTTGCATTTCCATCGGCATCCTTTGTTCCCCCACGGGTGCAGATTTTCTTGATTCCTTTTGTTCCAACGCTGTTGACTTCGCTGGCTAGGAACTCACCAAGGCATTGTACCTCGCTTACATCGACAGCGGCTTTCCCTGGTCCATGTGATTTATGTCCGACTTCGGTTCCGCCTGTGACCATGAAGTCACACTTTGTTCCTGGGACACCTATCTTCTTTGCCCACCAGGCACTTGCCATCGCTTTGAGGTTAATGAGACCAAACACCGCATGCTGGGGTATGCCTTCGAGACTTGTGCACTTGTTGAGCTTCTGTGTTGAACATCCGATATTTGGAGCTACATAGTTCACACATCCGATTTCTCCGGCGCATACGCCACTACTTTTCGCATATATGCCATTCTTATTGAGTTCATTAAGAGCCACATTCCCAGGGTACACATTTGCTTGAACAGACGGAGGAAGCTCCGCGACAGAGTCGATGGTCGCCGGAACGCTTCCGCCGACCTTGCTGAATGAGCCGAGATTCACATTCACGAGATCCGGGTTGATGACGTAGAGGATGAGGTAGGCGAGGAGTGCCAGGACAAGACCGATGAGCGCATCCCAGATATAGGTTTTCGCCTTGCCGATGGTCGCGGTATTGCCGCCGCTTGAAAGATAGATGAATCCGCCGACGGAGAGCATGAAGAGCGCGGCGAGGCCGACCGTCCAGATGCCGAACTTGTATATTCCCTGGATATACCCCGGGAATGTTTTTATTTCAGCTCTCGTCGATCCGGGGATATCCTCGAGCGGCTGATAGGCGAAGCCGGTAGCTGCCGCCGCCGATGTCGTGGCAGCCGTAGCAGCAGTCGTTGTCGTTGAAGTGGTCGTCGTGGTCGTTGCTGTTGAGATTGGGCAACAATAACCAGTTGCACTTACTCCTCCCGAAATAATGCCTAGCGGTGGCACTCCAGGAAGGCAGAACGTCTGTGCATCCCCTCCAGCGACACTGCACGCCGCGCTATCCGCGAAGACTTTTCGGCAACACTCGCCGTTTGTAGGACATACGGAGGCAGTTGACGTTGACTGCACATGATCTCCTAGCTTCACTTCCCCATTCAATGTATCGCAGACACTCGAAAAAAAACCGGTAGCCGCCGAACAAGTCGCGCTTGTGTGGGCTCCTGATGGAACAGAACAGGCCGCAGAAGCCGTTTCAGGGAGAAGAAAGGTCGAAAGAAAAAGAGCGAGGAGGAAAAACGATGTGCTCCGCATAGATTTATGTTAGTTTCTTTTTTAGAGTATACCGCAATTTGCGAAGAAACAAAAATCCGGCGAAATAAGTTCATAAAGTTTATCAAATTCATAAAGAAAAATCCGGCGTATACCGGATTTCAAAAAAAAAGTCTTTTTTTGTTGTCATTCCCGCGAAGGCGGGAATCCAGGATTTATATCAATTTTTCTGGATTCCGGGTCCCTCCAAAGGCGGGCAGGCAAGCCCGGGATGACAAGGGGCGATGGCGTTTCGATACTCTCAAATCTGCAATCTGCATTCCACAATTCCTTCTAAAAGTCCCAGCTTCCGTTCATGCTCGACGATTGGGTGTAATTGACGACGGTGGTCTCGAAGAAATT
>CAYRYX010000077.1:0-4757 GCA_964428755.1 uncultured Bdellovibrionales bacterium
CGCGAAGGACAACGAGGAATCGAGGAAGAAGGCCGAGGAGACGCTTGCACTCGCGAAGAAGGCGGGAAATGACTTCGCCGCGCTCGCGAAGCAGCACAGTCAGGATCCCGGTTCCAAGGATAATGGTGGCGATCTCGATTTCGCGAAGAGGGGAATGTTCGTGTCCGAATTCGACGAGGCCATCTTCAAGGATGACTTCAAGGTTGGCGAGGTGCATCCGGAGCTCGTCGAGAGCCAGTTCGGATGGCATATCATAAAGAAGCTCGAGGAACGTGGCGAAGGAGATGAGAAGGAAGTCCGTGCCGCGCATATCCTGTTTCCGAAGCAGTCGATCGAAATGCTTCCGGACTCGGTCCGGTTCAAGGCGACCGGACTCTCCGGGAAAAATCTCAAGGACGCATTCGTGGATTATCAGGGACAGGGGTTCGGTGCTCCGCAGGTCGGCCTCCAGTTCGACTCGGAAGGCGCGCAGCTGTTCGCGGAAATCACGAAACGGAACCTGCAGAAGCAGGTGGCGATCTTTCTCGATGACGAGATCATCAGCGCGCCGATGGTGCAGAACGAGATCGTCGATGGACGTGCGGTCATCACCGGCAGTTTCACGCTCGAGGAAGTGAAGGAGCTCGTCGGTCGGTTGAACGAAGGCGCGCTCCCGGTGCCGATAGAACCCGTCGGACAGAAATCGATCGGCGAGTCTCTCGGCGAAGGGGCGCTTCGCGAGAGTCTTTATGCCGGCGCGATCGGGCTGCTTGCGGTTTCTATCTACATGATTCTCTATTATCGCTTCCTCGGGTTCGGGGCGGTCTTCGCACTTCTCGTCTACAGCGCGATGCTCCTCGCACTCTTCCGGCTGTCCGGATTCACGCCGTTCCCGATCACGCTTACGCTCTCCGGTATCGCGGGGTTCATCCTGTCTATCGGTATCGCCGTCGATGCGAACGTGCTCATCTTCGAACGGACACGCGAGGAGCTCGCGTACGGGAAGAGCGCGCAGAAGGCGCTTGAGGAAGGGTTCCGGCGCGCATGGCCGAGCATCCGCGACGGTCACGTATCGACACTCATCACGACCGTCATCCTCATGATGCTCGGGACCGGATTCGTGAAGGGATTCGCGATCATTCTCGCGCTTGGTGTTCTTCTTTCGCTCTTCACTGCGGTCGTGCTCGTCAGAGCCTGGCTCCGGTTCGTGGTCGGCGACTGGGCGGAGAAATATCCGTGGCTCCTCGTCGCACCGAAAAAGCTTCTCGACGACGAAAAGTAGCGTTTCCACTACCTGCTACCTATTACCCACTGTTGCGCTTATGCTTCAAATCATCCAGAAAAGGAAATACTCGTACTGGTTCTCCGGAATCCTGATTGTCCTTTCGGCCGCTGCGCTCTTCACGTGGGGACTTCGGCTCGGTATCGACTTCAAGGGCGGCACGCTCGTCGAGGTGCAGTTCGCGAAGGATCCGGTTCCGGCGGTCGTGGAGGTCCGCGCGCCGCTTGAGGAGCTCGGGCTCCAGAGCCTCATGGTACAGGCGACGGACGAGGGTGGTGCCATCGTGCGATATTTCGCTTCCGACGATGCCATGAACGAAACGGTCATCGGCAAGCTCCGGGAAATCGATCCAGGATTGAAACTCCTCCGGACGGATTTCATCGGCGCGTCGGTGTCGGGGCAGATCAAGGAGAATGCGTTCTGGGGCATCCTGCTCTCGGTACTCGGTATCGCCGCGTATATCGCGCTCGCGTTCCGCAGGGTCTCGCGACCGATCAGCTCCTGGGAATACGGTTGGGGGGCGGTCATCGCGCTGTCACACGACCTTTTCATCGTGACCGGAGCGTTTTCGGTCTTCGGTCGGTTCATGGATGTCGAGGTCGGAGTTCCCTTTGTGGCGGCACTCCTCACGATTCTCGGCTATTCCGTGAACGATACCATCGTCGTCTATGACCGTGTCCGCGAAAATCTTCTCCGCGCTAAGGCGAAGGCGGACTTCGAGGGGATCGTGAGCCGCTCCGTGAACGAGACGATGTCGCGCTCTATCAACACGTCCATGACGGTCATCATCGTACTCGCGGCGATCTCGATGTTCGGCGGAGAGGGCGTCCGGTGGTTCAGTAACGCGCTTCTGCTCGGTGTCGTCTTCGGGACATACTCGTCGATATTCGTCGCTTCCGCCCTGCTCGTGACGCGCTATAAGATGAAATTTGAGAAATAGTATGAAATGGAATCCGTTTTCGAAAAAGGTATCCGACGATAAAAATGATGGGAAATCCGTCGAGGAGAAGCTCGCGGCGATGCCGGGCGCGCCCAAGCTCGAGGACATGGGTATGATGGAGCGCTTCGCGATGAAGCGGTTCATGAAGATGAGTCCGGAGGAGCAGAAGAAGATGGTCGAGAAGGCGATGACCCCGAAGAACATCGAGAAGCACAAGGACGAGATCGTCGCGTCGCTCGAGGAGATGAAGAAGAACCGGATGATCTCCGACGACCAGTACCGTCTCATGAAACGGAAATTCGGAATAAAATAGGTATATCGTATACGGTATTTTGTATCTCGTATGAATACGGAAATGAAAATAGACGAGCTTCTTTCGCGAGGAACGATCGTTGAGATTCTCCCGGATAAGGAAAGCTTCCGACGGAAACTCGTGAGCGGTGAAAAGCTTCGGTTTTACATCGGCTTTGATGCGACGGCGCCGACACTTCATCTGAGCCACGCCAAGAATCTCATGCTTTTGGAGGAGTTTCGGAAGCTTGGGCATGAAACAATCATCTTATTCGGTGACTTCACTGCAAGAATCGGTGATCCGACGGGAGGGTCTTCCTCGAGGAAGCAGCTTTCACGTGAAGATGTGCTTTCGAATATCGAACAATGGAAAAAACAGATAGCCCCCATCGTTGATTTCGATGATCCGAAGAACCCGCCGCAGATCCGTTTTAACCACGACTGGCTGTCCAAGCTGACTTTTGAGGATGCCATTGAGTTGGCGTCGAATTTTACCGTACAGCAGATGCTTGAGCGGGACATGTTTGAGCGAAGGATGGATGCCGGTGAGCCGATCCGCCTTCATGAGTTTCTTTATCCGCTCATGCAGGGATACGATAGCGTAGCTCTTGATGTCGATGTGGAGCTCTGCGGAACGGATCAGATTTTTAATGCATTGGTGGGGAGAACCCTTTTGAAACGATTGAAAGAGAAGGAAAAGTTCGTCGTGGCAGTGACGCTCATGGAGAATCCGAAAACGGGGGAGCTCATGTCGAAAAGCAAGGGAACAGGTATATTTCTCAATACGACAGCGAATGAGATGTTCGGACAGGCCATGTCGCAGCCGGATGAGATGATTGAAATCCTGCTTACGCACTGTACGCACCTTCAGCTCGGGGAGATCTCGGAAATCATGAAAGCCGAGAATCCTCGTGACGCGAAAGTTCGTCTCGCGAAAGAGATCGTCGCGCTCTACCACGGCGCCGAGGAAGCCGCAAAGGCGGAAGAATATTTCGTGAATACGTTCTCCAAAGGCGAGATTCCGGAAGATATTCCAAGCGTGTCACCGTCACCTTCGCCGGAGGCTCCTGCCGAAACGATAGTCGATTTCATTGTCTCTCTTGGATTCGCCGAGAGCAAGAGTGATGCTCGCCGCAAGATCGAACAAGGCGGGGTATCGCTTGATGGTGAAAAGGTTTCGGATTGGAAACTTCTCCTCGACAGATCGCATGACGGGAAAGTTCTCAAGGTCGGCAAGAAGGATTTCGTGAAAATAGTTTTCTGAAAAAATGTGCTTGCTTTCAAAGAGGGACTCTGTTATAACGGAGTCCCTTGTTCTTTCCTATGGAAGGAGAATGTCATGTCTGATAAACCGCAAGAGATCTCGACCTTCGACGTCGAGGAATGGATGCATCTTTGGGAAATCGATCCGCAGGGCGCCGAACATCGGCGGCAGCGGGAAATCGAGGAGCTTATCATGAGCGCCCCGGAAGAAAAGCGCCAGAAGCTTCGTCAGCTCCAGTGGCGTATCGATATGGAACGGGCGAGGCATGACAATCCGATGGGACGATGCATCGCGCTGTATACGATGCTCACGGATCACTTGTGGAGTGATAACGGGTTTTATGTGGCGGGACCGAAGCTGTTTATGGAAATAAAGACCGAGCTCGAGAATCTGCTCGGATTGTTTCGCGGCACGGTCGATTCTGGTTCAGTATCCGCACCCGTTATCACCTCCTCGCTTCCTTCTTCGCTGTCCGATATCGTTCCTCCGCGCTCCTGTGTGAGACAGGCGCTGTCGCTACCTTCATCGGGGGCATGATGATGAATGTTTATGAGCCGATTCCGTGATTACGGAGTCGGCCTTTCTTATGAAAAAACGAAAACCCCCAATGCGGGGGCACATATGGATCCCGTGAAAATGATTTGCGGAAAAATAATATTTTCCCTGAAAATCCAGGTGGGTTCCATGCGATCTCCTTGCGGAGCCTTGTTCAGCGCCTCGTTCTGGAGGTTTTCGGATGCAGTATAGCAGATTCCGTCATTGCGAGCGAAGCGTGGCAATCCAGGCTTGTTTTTCATTTGGCGCCCGACCGGAAATATGTTTTCGGGGCACAAATTTTTTCTTGCTGAAAAAATTCTCGCGTTCGCGCCGTCGCGCTTCACAAGCCCCCGAAAACATATTTCCGTCTGAGCGCCACATTTTTTGACCCAGCTTTCCTTTTCTTGTACACTGAATCCGTCATTGAAACGACTTTTATGCTGAAGAAAAGGATTGAGGTTATC
>CAYRYX010000078.1:0-4709 GCA_964428755.1 uncultured Bdellovibrionales bacterium
TCCGCCTATGGGTACGCGCAGACGGGCGAGTGGAAGGCGTGGGACTTCAATTTCGGGCGGCCGTCGGAGGTCAATATCAATGCCGCCCGCGACGAACGCGCGAACGTGTACAAGTGGCAGGTGGCACAGCTCTTCTCCTTCCTTCCGCCGACGGAGGCGGTCGCGCGGAGCGTGTCGGCGTTCTGGGGTATACTCTCGATTCTCGCGATGTTCTTCGCCGGATGGATGTTTTCGGGAAAGAAACGGATCGGGCTCTTCGCGGCGGCGCTCTTTGCCGTGTCCGTCTCCGGGCTCGAGTTCGACCGGAAACTTCGCATGTATGCGATGTTCTTCCCGCTGTTCCTCCTTATGTCTGTATCGCTCTTCGGTCTCTATGAGCGGGAATATAGGGGCAAGATAAAAGCACTCCGGACCTTCTGGGCGAAGACCGATCTGAACCTCGCGTATCTCCTTCCGCTTCTCGTGTCCGGGTATCTTTCTTTTCAGACGCACCAGTTGTCGATCAACATCATTCCGATTTTCGCCGTTTACGTGGCAACGATGATCGTTCTTGCCTGGCGTAGGAAACAGTCCGCCGAGGACAAGTATATGGGAACCGCGGCACTGGGGCTGGTCGTCGCGATCGTCGCATGGACCGCGGCGCCGGAGAAGGTGAAAGACTTGCTCGGCGCGCTCGTTCTCTTCGACAATCACTACTCGTATTTCCGCTATGTCGTGCGCGACTACGCGCAGCCGATCCTTGCCATACTCCTCTTCGGATCCGGCGCGTGGTATCTCGCGAAAAAGCTTGGAAAAGAAAAGGAGACCGCGTGGCTGCTCGTCTCGTCGCTTGTGCCGCTTGCGATGGCGGTGTGGTTCTGGCGGCGCAACGAGGGGCAGCAGTACATCTTCTTCGCGCAGTCCTTCATGGCGATACTGGTCGCAGTCGGCGGATACGGGTTCGTACGGTTCGCGAAGGACGAGTTCTCCTCCCGGTGGAAGCATGCCGCGTGCGCGGCGACGCTCCTTCTCGCGGTGCTTGTTCCGAATTGGGGGTACTTTCTCTGGGAAAACAACACGTATCACGAGACATCGACGGGGAGTTCGGCGAACTACCGGAAGATCTATCAGTATTTCCGCAACAACGCGGGTGACGGCGATGCGCTCATCGCGCGGAACTTCCGTAACTACTACTGGAGCGGGACGGAGACCAAGGTGCTCGATTTCGGTGGTGAGCTTTCCACGTCGAAACTGTCGGTCGGGGAAATAGAGGCGTTCATGGCGGAGCATCCAACCGGTTGGTTCATCGCTTCCGACAATGATATGGATTACGTGTCGCGCGATGCGGAACGGTTCATCGAAAAGAACATGGAACGACAGAGCCACTCGCTCATCCGGGGCGATGTCTCGGTCTTCCGGTGGGGGAACAACAGTTTGTAAAGTCCATCAAGTCCATAAAGTCAGTAAAGTTTCGATTGGCAGTACGGTGGAAAAAAGAAGGGTAAAGTAAAACCGCGCCGATTTTTGTCGGTGCGGTCAGTGGCGTTCTTCGGATGCGCGGATGCTTTTCACGATACTGAAGACGAGATCCATACGCCTATCCCAAACGCGGAACGTGACACCGTTCGGAACATCATAGAGCGGAACGATCCGTTCCCAGGGGAGTGCGTCGATCGCTTTCGCGTGCTCCGTTTTCCATCGATTGAATCGTCTCGCTTCGGATCGCTCCGTCCATCGTGAGTTTTCTTTCGCGAAGAGGACGGAGAATGTCTCGAAGAGAATGTCGTCCTTTACCTTTTCGAGATCCTCAGTTTCCATACGAATCTCCTTGGTTCCGGTAAAAAAAATACCGCGTCCGTGGTTCCGGGCGCGGTTGTTCAGGTGTGCCGATCAATCCGCCTCGACCAGCGTCCGGGCCATGATCCTTTTGGCGAGATCCGCCGAAAGGAGGGTCTTTTTCTCGCCTTTGGCATGGAAGTAGCCATCAATCACATCCGGCGTAATTACCTCGTCGATGGCATCCTTATGCTTTTCTTCCCACTGGAAGAACGCCTCCCGGCCGCATTCGGTCAGGTCGAGTTCCTTGCAGATGCGGGAAAAAACGAGGTCGAGCAGAATAATCCTTTTCTCGTGATGGTTCACGATTGGTGTCTCCTTTATTCGTTGAAAAAAACAAAAGTCCTCATCGGACCTGTGGAGTATGACAGATTTCTTGTTTTCTGTCAAGGATGCCCGATTGACGGGGAATCGGTGCCGTGATACAAGGAGATATCTTCATCTTGAGAAGGAGGGTGTCGCCATGCCGCTCATATTCGTCGGAATTGTTCTTTTGCTTCTGATGGCCGTCTTCGGGCCGTATGTCATCGCGATCGCGGCGGCGTTCATCGTTACTGGCAGGTGGATTTCGGCTTTTTTCATCAGCCTCATTCCTTTCGGCCTTCTGATCGTTTCCATTACGGCGGTATATGTTGGGTTTCAGGATGTGCGTCGAGAGCTCAAGAAACCGAGACGCCGTCTCGGTTCGGATGACGTGGATGAAGGATAGAGTCGCTCAGGCGGATACTCCGGTATCCGCTTTTTTCATGCTTGTGGTTTCTTTTTTTGTGAAGAGTTTCCGGATCGGATCCAGGTCGGAGCCACTCAGCTCCTTTGTCAGGAAAAGCGGGAGGTAGTAGAGAGCGAAAAGAGCAGCACCGGAGAACAGGAATGATATCGGTCCGGAGGGGAGGATTTTCGAGAGGAGCGCGATGCCGGAAGCCGAGGCGAGCGAGACGATCCAGAGCTTCGTCGAGAGACGGACGGAGAAGTGCCGTTCGGTATAGATGAGGATGACGATCATGAGGATGAACGAGACGAGCGTCGTGGCGCTCGCCGCACCGACGATACCGAAGGGAGGGATGAGTATGAAGTTGAGGGCAAGGGCGAAAAGAACGCCGAATCCCGAGAGCTTCATCGGGATCTTTACGAGGCCGGCGCCGTTGAGCGCGAAGGCGAGGACGTAGAAGACCGTGAGGAGCCCCGCACCGACGGCGAAGACGCTCATCGCGTCCGCCGCACCGAGGTAGCGGTTGCCATAGAAGAGATGCAGGATCGGTTCGGCATAGACGGCAAGCAGCGTGACGAACGGAAAGAGGAGGAACGCCATGAGGCGGAGGGATTTCTCGACGAGCTCCCGGGTCTTTCCCGGCCCCTGGTCGGCATTGCTTTTGGCGATCGCCGGAACCATCATGACCGCGAGCGCGTAGAAGAGGTAGTAGGGAATGCGTCCCACGGTGATGGCGGCATTGTAGAGACCGGTCGCGATATCGTCCCGGAGGAGCGCCTGCACGAGATAGAGGTCGAGCGTGAGGACGAGTTCGTAGAAGACGAGGAAAAGCGTGAAGGGCCAGGCGTATTGCAGGAGGAGCCTGCCGGGGAAGGTGAAACCCTGCTCCGGTTCCTGCGAGAAGGATTTTTTCGTGATGACCCAGTCGGCGACGAGGCCGACGAAGAAGACCGAGAGCGGCGCGAGGATATAGCCGGAGATCGATCCGGGAAGACCGAAAAGGAACGCGAGCCCGACGATGAACAGGAGCCGCGCGAAGGAGCGGATGATCTTGAGGGTCGCCTGGAAGCGGAAATAGTGGAGCCCGTTATAGTAATGGAGATAGAAGGATGCGGCGGCGAAGGCGGGAATGATGAGTGAGGAAAGCGCGAAGAGCGGAGTCAACTCCGGGTCACCGAGAAGCCGCGCGATGAGCGGGGAAGCGAGAAAGAATATGACGGTGAGGCTTCCCATGATGAGCGCCTGGAGTTTCATGCCGGCTCGCTTGATAACCGGAACCTTCCAGGGAGTTCTCTCGAAGACTTCGGAGAGGTATTTCGACATCGCGGTCGGGAGACCGTTCCCCACGAGCACGATGATCATAGTCGTGAGCGTGATGACGAGCCCGTATCGGCCGTAGTCGGCGGGGCCGAGGATCCGTCCGACGGAGGCGTGGACGATGTAGCTCGCGATATTGAAGACGATCTCGGAGGCGGTGAGCCACACGAGCGCGCGGGAGAAGTTTTTCATAAGCCTATTCTACCGGAATCCCCGAAAAAAGGAAAAAACCATCGTATCAGATGGTTTCTTTGGTGGTGGTGGAAACGGAAATCCGGGGAGCGGTATGGGTCGGAACCATGAAGAGAAATCCGCCCGGCATCGGCTGATGCCTCCATGAGCGGCTTCGTCTTTCCGCTCGCGGATCACCGTTCGCCCGAATCGCCGTTTCCGGGGGAGATGGTAAGGTAAGCGCCCTTATTTGTCAATCCTTTCCGATATTTCCGATTATTTTTCGGATTTCATCGGCGATGACTTCTTTCGGCTGGTCGGCGTCGATGACGATCATGCTCCAGTCTGTGATCCTTGTCTTGAAAAGGTCGGTTTTGGCACGGAGGTATTCCTCGCCCTGTTCCGGGGCGCGATCGCGGCTCATGATGATTTCCGGATCGATGTCGAAATATAAGGCAACGTCCGCTTTCGGGAGGAGTGTTCCAAGCAAACCCAATCCGACCCTTACGAGCCATGAGTCGGAGAGATACCGGATATTGATAAGCGAGTCATAGAATGAACGGTCGGAAAGCAGGTAATCAAAATGCTCCCTCCTGAGTTTTCGGAGCAGGAAGCGGAAGCGGAGAAAATCGAGGAAGAGGAATTTTCCCCGCAGGACGACGGACAGCCACGAAGCTTTCGTGACGGCCTTTTCTTT
>CAYRYX010000079.1:0-4705 GCA_964428755.1 uncultured Bdellovibrionales bacterium
CTTGAGGAATTCCGGCGAGGAGAGCACGGATCCGGACTCGAGCGTGACGCCTGCTATCTTCGCCTGGCTGCGGATCTCGATGACCGGGATGACGGCTTCGACGAACGGCAGTACCGAGAGTTTCTCGATGAGCGACCGGTCAAGCGCGGGGGAACGGTCATCCGTTCTCGTGACGTCCAATGTGGAAAGCGCGTCGGATGTCGTGATCTTCTCAAGGAGAGTCCGCTGTATGCCGTAGCCGAAGGAGACAAGGAGCAGGATGGCGGAGATGCCGACGCCCATGCCGAGAATGGTAAGGAACGTCCGCATGGTGCGGGCCTTGAACATCCGGAGCGACATCCTGAGGAGATCGGAGAAGAGCATAGTCTACGAGTACTTGAGGAGCATGATGATTTCCACCTCGCGCGAGACCTTTTCGGCGGTCTGCCTGTGAAGGCCGACGCCGCCCTGTGCCACGGGTTTGTCGAGGCGTTTCTTGAGCTCCGCCTGTCCGATCTTGCTGTCGATCCGGAGCATGAGCGCGGCCTGGAGGCGGAGTTTCTGGGAGGAATCGAGCTTCATATGGAACAGGTCGGTCAGGTAACCGGCAAGTCTCGGAATCGCTTCGCCGGGGTTTTCCTTGAGACCATTCACCTGCGCGAGAATGTTTTCGGTTCGTTTGGAAATTGTCTGTGCGCGGAGTTTGTTCCAGCCGCCGCCGCCTTCGTCGTACGGCATGTCGAGTCGATTTGTCATCTCTTTCGTATCGATGTTCTTGAAGAGTACCTCGCGGACGAGCGTTTCCGCCATGCTGATCTGCTCGTCGTTGAGTTCGGAGAGGATGTGCGAGAGGAGTTGCTTTGCCTTGAAGGGGACGAGGAGGACGTCGACCTGCTGGGGGAGTAGACTCTTGAACGATGCCATGAGCATGTTGAGCTCGGCGGATCCTTCCGGAGCCTCCCCCGGCTGTATCTCGGTTTTTTTCGCCTCGACCGGCCGCTTCTCCTTGTTCACCTCTTCGCGGACGATGCGACCGTCACGCATGTGGATGACTCGGTCGGCATAGGCGAGATGCTCCGGGTTGTGCGTGACCATGACGATGGTCTGTTTGTCGATCTCGTTCAGCTCCTTGAGAATCTGGAGCACGTTCCGGGCGGCCTCACTGTCGAGGTTTCCGACCGGCTCGTCGGCGAGGATGATCTTCGGATTGTTCACCAGGGCGCGGGCGATCGCGACGCGCTGTTTCTGCCCGCCGGAGAGCTGATTCGGATATTTGTCCGCCTGTTCGACGATGCCGAACCGTCGGAGAAGCTGTATCCCGACTTTCCGGCGCTCGGACTGCTTTTCTCCGCGGAATGTCCGTGGAAGGCAGACATTGTCGAGAATGGTGAGCGAAGGTATGAGATAGAACGCCTGGAACACGAGTCCGATGCCGGTCTGATGGAGTTCGAGCATCTCCTTCTGGGTCATCTTCGAGAACGCCTTCCCTCCCACGGTGATCTCGCCGTAGGTCGGTTTTTGGAGGCCTGCCATCGAATAGAGCAACGTGGACTTCCCGCAGCCGGATGGGCCGTGGATGATGACGTATTCCCTCGGGAAAATCTCCGCGTTCGTCTCCTCGAGCGCGCGCATCTCGTTCGATTTCCCCTGATTGTAGATGATTCGGAGCTTGTCGACTGAAATGAGCGGTTCCATGGGTTTTTTCTGGATTTTCGTTCCTTGGTGTTTCCGTATTTCCCTCATCATAGCACACTTTCCGTTGTCTTTCTTCCTTTTTCGGGATAAAATGATCAGACGATGAAAATGTATGCACATGATAGATATTTCCAAGGCAATCCTCTCTTCCGTGTTCGCAGTTCATGATCGCGCGCTTTCTTTTCTTTCGCGGCGGATAAAGGGCGTGAAGACGGCCGTTCTCATCGTGGCTCATGTGAGCCTCTTCGGAATATTCTTTCCTGAATCACGCAAGGACTTCGGTGAGTTGGCGGGGAATATGCTTATAGCGATCCTGTTCCTGAGCCCGCTTGCCGTGATTACCGGTATGCCGCTCTTCCGTGTCGCCATGGGGTTCCGCCGTGAAGCGGGAATTCTTATGGCATATCTCGCGACCGTTCATGGGGCGGGATATTTTCTTGATCCGATATACTTCGATGTTGCCATCCTGCCGTACCTTTGGTCTGACTTCTTCGCGATGGATCCGCAGCCTCTCTTCGGTGTCCTTGGCATCATTCTGACGTTCCCTCTTTTGTTCACGTCGAACACGTTCGCGCTGAGAAGGCTCGGCGGGAGAAACTGGAAACGCCTTCATATGCTGGTGTATCCGATGTTCGTATTCGTGGTGCTGCACCGGTTCTCCGGTGGAAACGGGGACGGATCGTTTTCGGGAGCGCTCGAATCGTTTCTCCTGATCGGAAGTTACGTGTTTCTCAAATATCTCGCATGGAAAAAAGAGTCGTTTCCGCTTCTGCGAAAGCCGATTGACTATATCGCGGGGAGATACAGGGAATATCAAAAAAGCGAGAACACTAAAACCGAATCGCTAAGCTTCAAATAAAGCTCAAATTCAAATATTTCAAACATCATATTTTTGATTTCGAAAATTATGTTTTTAAATTTTTTTGGAATTTGGAATTTAAAATTTGGAATTTCCAAAACGAATCTCTTGAGACTCCTCTCTCTTGTTGCGGTTTCTCTCGCTGTCATCACGCCGGTGTCTGCCGATGAAAAAGTTTTGGTTGAGGTGCTCGGTCGGCAGGACTGTGCTCATTGTGCCGATGAAAAGGCATTTTTCGATGAGCTATCCGGAACTCGCGATGATTTCATTGTCCGTTGGTATGATATCGACCGACCTTCGGATCGGGCGCTGTTCGATCGTGTGACGGAATCCGAGGGGCTTTCCAAATCGACACCGGTTACGCTCGTGGGGACGACGATTATTCAGGGTTTCGATGCCCCGGAGACGACCGGAAAACGTATCGAGGCGCTGATCGACACGAACAGAGGAAATAAGAATTACGGTTTTGACGGACTGCTTGCGGCGGACGGGAGCGGAAGCGTCGAGAAGACGGTCGGTGGAACCTGCGACGACGGGAACGTGTGCGTGACGCCGGGAGGTGATCCCTTCTTCGTTTCGGTCCCCCTCGTCGGGGTGGTCGATGTGACACAGTACTCGCTTCCGATACTTTCATCCGTGCTCGGATTCGTCGATGGGTTCAATCCGTGCGCCATGTGGGTGCTGGTTACGTTCCTTCTGGTACTCGTTCAGCTCGGTGACCGGAGAAAGGTGTGGACGGTCGCCGGACTCTTCATCGTCGCCGAGGCGGTCATGTACTATCTCATCCTCAACGTCTGGTTCGGAGCGTGGGACTTCGTCGGGCTCGATCGGATCGTGACGCCGATTGTCGGTTTGGTGGCGATCGGCGGGGGACTCTTTTTCCTCTATGAGTGGCTCTATGCCGACGGGACGTGCCAGGTGACGGACGCGTCGAAGCGCGCCAAGATATCGGGACAGATACGGAAACTCGCGACGGAACCCTTTACCTGGATCACGGTCGGCGGGATCATTGCACTCGCGCTTTCGGTGAACGTGATCGAGTTCGCCTGCTCGGTCGGCATCCCGCAGGCGTTCACGAAGATCGTCGAGATAAACGGACTCGGCTTCCTCGAAACCCAGGGGCTCATGGCGCTCTATATCCTCTTCTACATGATCGACGATCTTATCGTCTTCGGGTTCGCGCTTTGGGGTGCGGGAAAGCTCGCGCAGACCGGCATGTACGTGAAATGGTGCAATCTTTTCGGGGGACTGCTCATGGTCGGGCTCGGCGCACTCCTTCTCTTCCGGCCCGAGTGGCTCCGGTTTTAGCCGGTATTTCGTATCGGGTATTACGTATTAGGTATCGGAAATGCGAAATCTACTTGTTGAATTGAAGTCGTGGCGGGAAGAGCAGGCGCGCAAGGAAGGCGTCGAGCTCTATCGTGTCATGTCGAATACGGCACTTCAGGAAATAGCGCGTATCCTTCCGAAAACACGGGACGAACTCATGTCCGTAAAGGGCATCAAGGAGGCGAAATTCCGGAAGTACGGCGCGGTCTTATTGGAAATTATCGCTTCTCATGCGGCGATCAGTGTAGTGAGACTCGAAGATTCTGATATGGGAGGGGTAAGGAGTAAGAAGCAAGGAGTAGGCGAAGAAGATGCCGGTGTCGATCCCGACAATCTGCAATCTGCAATCGAAAATCCTCAATCAAATGCCCTTTCCGTCTCCCGGTTTCTCGACGGGGTGAACCTCGAACTCTCGGGGATGGCGGCGCGGGTCAAGGGGGAGGTCTCGAGCGTGGACGAACGCGAACGCGTCACCTATTTTTCCATCAAGGACGGAGACGACGGAAGCACGCTCCCGTGCCTCATCTTCCGTTCGGCGTACCTCATGTCCGGCGTGCGGCTTGCGGTCGGGGACGAGGTGATCGTCGAAGGGAATCCGGAGATATGGAAGCCGATGGGCAAGCTTTCCTTCAAGTGCGGCTTCATCGAGTACGCCGGCGAGGGCGCGCTCAAGAAGGCGTATGACGCGCTTCTCGCGAAACTTTCGACCGAAGGACTGCTCGCGCCGGAACGCAAGCGCGAAATTCCGGCGTTTCCGACACGCGTCGCGCTCCTCACCTCGCGGGACGGGGCGGCGATCGGGGACTTCATGATGAACGTCGGTCGGCATGGGTACCGGATCGA
>CAYRYX010000080.1:0-4564 GCA_964428755.1 uncultured Bdellovibrionales bacterium
GGAAGTGAATCTCGACAATCCGCTTTCGGTCGCGCTCGGACGGTTCCGGAAAGGCGATACGGTTTAGCTGATCGTCGTCCGTTCCGGTAAAGAAATTCCAGTATCCGTCACGCTGAAGTAGTGGAATTGACGGAGATTAATTTTTGTGCTATAATAGTTCTTCGTGGTTTTTTTAAAAAAAGGGGCTCATCATGAGCGCGCTGTTCATTTTTTACAGAAAGGTGGATGGGCATATTTCCGGTTTTGTGGGGGCGGATGGGTGTCCGGAATCCGAGGCGGTTGAGCTGGTCGATTCTTTTCTCGAGCAGTGGTGCGGAAAACGTTGTGATACCCGGCACGGTATCCCGGTTTTTGTAGGGGTTCCGTTCATCGGTTCGGGCAATGAGTCGATTTTGAATGTACTTCCGCGAAAGCTTCGGGGGAAGGGATTCGAGCCGCATCTGAGAAGCATCGATGTGCGTAACGGGAAGAAGTGATTCTTCCCGTTTTTCTTTTGACCAGGCAGGGGGAATCGGATACTATGAAGGGGAACCGTATCCGATAACGAAAGCCTATGCGTCAGTCACAATTGTTTACGAAAGCGCGCCGCGAGGCGCCCAAGGACGAGGAGAGCAGGAATGCCCAGCTCCTCATCCGCGCCGGGTATATCCACAAGGAGATGGCAGGGGTCTATGCCTATCTGCCGCTCGGTCTCCGTACGTTCGAGAAGATCGTCGGCATCATCCGCGAGGAGATGAATGCGATCGGTGGACAGGAACTGTCGATGACCGCGCTTCAGAATCCGGAAATCTGGAAGACGACCGACCGGTGGGACGACGTGAAGGTCGATAACTGGTTCAAGACGAAACTCAAGAACGGGTCGGAGCTCTCCCTCGGATTCACACACGAGGAGCCGATGACGAACATGATGCGCCCGTTCATCCAGTCATATCGGGACCTCCCGAAATACGCGTATCAGTTCCAGACGAAATTCCGTAACGAGACGCGCGCGAAATCCGGCATCATGCGCGGACGCGAGTTCGTCATGAAGGATCTCTACTCGTTCTCACGATCGCAGGAAGAACTTGACGCCTTTTACGAGGAAGCCGCCGCGGCGTATTCGCGCATCTTCGAACGGGTCGGTATCGGCGCACGGACATACAAGACTTTCGCTTCCGGCGGAGTGTTCGCGAAGTATAGTCACGAGTATCAGACGGTCTGCGACGCGGGTGAGGATATCATCTACGTCGATGAGGAAAAGAATATCGCGGTCAACAAGGAAGTGTATACCGACGAGGTGATCGCCGATCTCGGTCTCGAAAAGTCTGCGCTCGTGGAGCGGAAATCCATCGAGGTCGGAAACATCTTCAAGCTCGGGACGCGGTTTTCCGAACCGCTCAATCTGATGTTCAAGGACGAAGAGGGTGCTATGAAGCCGGTCGTGATGGGGTCGTACGGCATCGGTCCGGGGCGGCTCATGGGAACGATCGTCGAGCTGCTTTCCGATGACAAAGGGATCGTCTGGCCGGAAGCGGTGGCGCCGTTCCGCGTCCATCTGCTTTCGCTCGGTGCGGACGAGAAGGCGGAGGAAGTCTATCGGATGCTTTCGGATGCGGGCATCGAGGTCCTGTATGACGATCGCGACATGCGTGCCGGCGAGAAATTCGCGGAGAGCGACCTGCTCGGCATCCCGCATCGCGTCGTCGTCGGGAGGAAATCGCTTGAGACCGGCGAAGCGGAAGCGAAGAGGCGGACGAGCGAGGATGTCGAGATGGTGAAGCTCGAAGACCTCGTCGGGTATTTCAAATAAGGATCCGTATGAAAGAAGGTCGCATCATCATCTCGCTCGGGGGATCGCTCATCGTGCCGGACGGCATCGATTGGAAATTTCTCAAGGGGTTCAAGGCGCTCATCGAAGGCGAACTCGCGAAAGGGAAGACGTTCATCCTCGTGACCGGCGGCGGGCGTACCGCGCGCTCCTATATCGACGCGGCGAGCCTCATCGCGCCGGTATCGGACGAGGACCGGGATTGGCTCGGTATCCATTCGACGAGGCTCAACGCGCACCTCGTCCGGACGATTTTCCGCAAGCACGCGTACCCGCGGATCAACACGAACCCGCACGACCTCGACGATTTCTATCTTGCGAAGGATCCGATCCTCGTGGCGGCCGGATGGCGTCCGGGGCACTCGACCGACTACGATGCGGTGCTTCTCGGGAAATATCTTGATGCGACGAAGATCGCGAATCTCTCGAATATCAGTTATGTCTACGACAAGGATCCGAAGGAATATCCGGATGCGAAGCGCTTCGATGCGATGACCTGGAAAGAATTCCGTGAGCTCGTCGGAGAAGAGTGGAGCCCGGGGCTCAACACCCCGTTCGATCCGATCGCGGCACGCCTTGCCGAACAGGAGGGGATGGAAGTCGCCATCCTCGCGGGTACCGACCTCCCGAACCTGCAAGCCTATCTCGATGGTGAGCCGTTCCAAGGGACGGTCATCAGGAACTGATTCATTCGTTGTATTCCATCACCACGTCACCCGGAACACCTCGTCGAGGTTCGTCGTTCCGAGGATCGCTTTCGCGAGGCCGTCGATGCCGAGGGTCTTGAACCCGCCGTCTTCGAGGATTTTCTTGAAGGCGGCGTCGTCCTTTCCGGCGGTAGTCGCCTGTCGGAGCTGATCGTTCATCTCGAGCACTTCGAAGATGCCGACCCGACCGGAATATCCGGTGAAATCACAGCGCGAGCAGCCTTTTTCCTTAAAAAGCGGTATTTCGCTGAACGATGAAATCTGCTCCGGGATGATGCCGTAGTCTTTGAGGACTCGGATCGTGAGCGTTTCGTCGGAGAAACTCCGCATGTTTTCGAGCGCCTTCCCTTCCGGGTAATACTGTTCCCGACAGTGCGGGCAGAGCTTCCGGACAAGCCGCTGCGCGATGACGAGACGGAGGGTGGATGCGACAAGATACGGCTCGACGCCCATATCGAGGAGTCGCGGTATGGTTCCGATGGCGTTGTTCGTGTGGAGCGAGGAAAAGAGCGGTCGCCCAGTGAGGGAAGCGCGCACGGCTGTCGATGCCGTCTCCCCGTCGCGGATTTCTCCGACCATGACGATATCCGGATCCTGGCGGAGGATGGCACGGAGCCCGGCGGGGAAAGTGAATTCGACTCCGGGATTGATCTGCATCTGGGTGATGCGGGGCATGGTGTATTCGATCGGATCCTCGATGGTGCTGATATTGAGGACGCTCGCGCTCTTCGATCCGATTTCCTGGAGGAACGTGTAGAGGGTCGTGGTCTTTCCGGAACCGGTCGGTCCCGTGATGAGGATCATCCCGAACGGCTTCGCGATGTATTCCTGGATGAGTGCGTAGTCCTGCTCGAGGAGTCCGATATGCGCGAGGTTGAGGATGACATTGTCCTTAAGGAGTACGCGCAAGACCGCCTTCTCCCCCCACATGGTCGGAGCGAGCGAGATGCGGAGGTCGATCGGCTGCTCGTCCTTCTTGATGCGGATGCGCCCTTCCTGGGGTGTCCGACGTTCGTCGAGTTCGAGCGAGGCCAGTACCTTGAGATAGGATACGAACCGCTGGTAGATGGAAATCGGGAGCACGGCGATTTCCCGGAGGAATCCGTCGATGCGGAATCGGACGACGAAGTCGGTTTCGTACGGTTCGAGATGGATGTCCGAAACCTCGAACGTCTGCGCGAGCTCGAGGAGCGACTCGAAGAGGCCGACTCCGGACTGCTCGTTGTATTTGAGATCCGCTTCGCTGTCATCGGTATAGATCTGAAAGTTCGAGAGGGCGCGTCCGACGATATCCTGCGTCGTTCCCTGATAGAGGATGAGTCCCCGACGGATGGCGTTTTCGATTGCGACGAACGGCTTCACCGGCATGTTCGTCAGCCGCTCTATCTCGGCCACCGTTTCGGCGTTTCGCGGATCGGCGAATCCGACGCACAGCTGACCCTCTTCGACCGCGAAGGGGAGCGAGAGGTGCTCCGCGACGAACTTTTCCGGGAGGAGGGCAAGCGTCGATTTGTCGATCGCGTTCATCTTGAGATCGATCGCGGGGACGCCGAAATGCTTCGAGAGGAGATCGAGGAAATATTGTCGTGACACGAGGTGCTCCTCGGCGATGACTTTCTCCGGCGGGATGCCGGCATCCATGGCCTTTTTTTCGGCCGCGGCGAATTCCTCCGCGGTCATGATCCCATCCTGTCCGGCGAACATCTGCCGGAGATCCTCGATCGGTAATGGCATAGTTTTTTTTCTTTTTATCCTTTTGGAATGATTATATACCGGGCCCGCTTTCCCGCATAGGGCATTTCCGTATATAATGACCCTATGAACATCGTGGTACAGGCGGCGGATCTGGATGCGGCGCGGGTGGACGGAACCCGCGTCTATTTGCGCGAGCTTCTGCGGCGGTTCGGAACGATCGCGCCGGAGGAGCGGTTCACGATCTGTCACAAGGGGGTATTCAATCCCGAACTCGCACCGCCGGAGTTTCCGAATTATTCCTTCGAGACGATTCCGGGGGAGCGGCTCTGGATGCAGACGGGATTCGCGAAACGAC
>CAYRYX010000081.1:0-4480 GCA_964428755.1 uncultured Bdellovibrionales bacterium
TTCACGACCTTGATCCACGGATTCACGCCGCCGGACATCCCGGCGACACCGCGGATGGAACTCCCACGCGAGCGGATGTTCCCGAGATAGACGCCGACGCCTCCGCCGAACTTCGATATCTGTGCCATGTTCTCGATGGCGTGGTAGATGCCGCGGAGATCGTCGTCGACGTTTATCTTGAAGCACGACGAGAGCTGATGATAGTTCGTCCGCGAGTTGAGGAGGGTCGGAGTCGGGAGCGAGATGCGCTGTTCCGAACAATGCCGGTAGATCTGAAGCGCGAACGCGAGGCGCTTCTCCTTCGGTTCGGGTATCGCGAGGAAGAGCGCGATCGACATGTACATCTCCTGCGGAAGTTCCTTGACGATCTTGTTCGGATTGAGGAGATAGCGTTTCGCGAGCGAGAGCAGTGTCGTGTATTCGTATGACTCGTCCGTTTCTTTCACGATATGGCGGCCTGCTTCGAGGATGTCTTCTTGTGTGTAGTATTTGTAGAAATCCTTGTAATAGAGTCCGTTTCCGACGTACTCGTCGAAGAGCGCCTTGTATGCCTCGGGCGTGTAGATCTCCTTTTGGGAGAGCCCGCGGTTCTTGATGGCGGACTTGTACATGCTTCCGAGGAAGATGCGCGATGCCACCTGCTGCCAGGCGATATTCTCGACGGTCACGAGATCGACGCAGGTCTTTACGAGAAGCTTGCCGATGTCGGCCGTCTTTATGTCCTCGACGATATTCTTCTTGAACGCCTCGATGAGATCCTCGAAACGGCATTCCGTCTCATATCCTTTCGCCGCACGGTCGAAGACCGCCCGGATCTTGTTCAGATCGAACGCCTCCTTCGATCCGTCGGACTTCGTCACCTTCAGCGACCGGTTCTCGAACTGTTCGATGAGCTTCTCCTGTTTTTCCGCGCGTTCCTCTTTCCGCTCCGCCCGATAGATGATGTACGCTTTCGCGAGCTCGAACTTGTTCGCCTTGACGAGGTTCCGTTCGACGATGTCCTGGATGTCCTCGACGGCCGGCGTGCGGTTCACGAAGATATCCGTGAAGACATGTTCGGCATCCCGGACGACCGCATCCGTGAGCGCCGGGATGAAACCCTTATCGGTCTCGCCGATGGCGTCGCAGGCGAGCCGTATGGCGTTTTCGATCCGTGAGCGGTCGAAATCAACCACTTCTCCGTCGCGTCTCCGTATCTTGGTGAGGGGCATAGTGTTTTTTCTTGTAGGATTTTTTTGTCCGGATTCCCTCCCAGGATCCATCTTTCCTGTCATGCGGCGAACCGTTTTTCAGCCTCATCCCAGTCGATCGATCGGAAGAAGCTCTCGATATAGTCCGCCCGCTTGAGTCCGTAGTCGAGGACGAACGCATGTTCGAAGACATCCATGATGAGGATCGGAGAACAGCCCGCGAGGTGCCCTCCGTCGTGCTCGTTCACCCAGATGTTGAAGACATCACCGCTTTCATTGTCACGTACCAACATCGCCCAACCGATACCGCGCATGGAACCGATTCCGACGAAATTCTTTCTCCAGTTCTCGAAACTCCCATAAACCGAGACGATCTTTTCCTTGAGCGTCCCATCCCCGAGATCTGTTCCCGACTTCGTCATGTTCCCGAAGTAGAGTTCGTGGAGGCGCATGCCGTTCCATTCCCATCCGAAACGTCGCTGTAATTCCGAGTACTCCGGCGTCCCAGCCTCTTTCGTGCCAAGGAGTTCGAGGAGTACATTCGTGTTCTTCACGTACCCTTCGTAGAGTGTGAAATGATTCCTGAGAAGATCATCCGAGAATCCGTCGAGTCCGATGAGATGGGAGAAGTCTTTCGGAGTGAACATGATGTTGTTTTTTATCGTGGTTATCTCGTTCAGATCTTGCCGACGAGCTCGATGCCGGGTTTGAGCGTCTTCTTCCCCGGCTGCCACTTCGCCGGGCAGACTTCCCCGCCGTGCTCGCGGACGAACTGTGCCGCCTGGAGCTTCCGGAGAACCTCGTCGGAATTCCGACCGATGTTGTTCGAGTTGACTTCGTAGGACTGAAGCACCTGATCCGGATCGATGATGAAGGTGCCGCGGAGCGCGAGTCCTCCGTCCTCACCGTCCTCTATGTAGACGCCCATCATGCGGGAAAGTTCGCCGGTCGGGTCGGCAAGCATCGGGAAAGAGATCTTCTTGATCGCTTCCGAGTGATCATGCCATGCCTTGTGGGTGAATTTCGTATCGGTGCTTACGGATACGATTTCCGCACCGAGCTTCTTGAACTCTTCGTACTTCTCCGCCATGTCTTCGAGTTCAGTCGGGCAGACGAACGTGAAATCCGCAGGGTAAAAGAAGAGTACGAGCCACTTTCCCGTGAAATCGGAAAGGTGAACCTTCTTGAACTCCTCTTCGTGGTACATTTCTCCCGAAAAATCCGGGATTTTCTGACCGATGACCGGAAGCATATTTTCGCCTCCGAAGCCACATCCGCATGAGCCTTCGCACATACATTTTTGCTTAGGAATTACTTCTTTTGACGTCATAAAGACGTTTGTTCATGATAGGAGTCTTCCGAAGAAATGTCAAACATGGCATTATAAAGCCATTTTTTCATGAAAAATCAAGGATTGCCATCGGATTTCCAAAGAAATACCAACAACATGTTGTGTTTCTTGTACTGAAAAATCACCAGGTATGGTGGCGCCTTCTTTGGGAAAACCACGTTTTATGGCGATCCGCTTGCTCTTTTCGCATATTCCGGATACAATCATCCGATTGATGCCGGCTTTTGGCAATTGTCTTAAATTCCAGTGCTTCAGACGACGGGCGTACAGGTTTTTGCTTCATATAAACGCGGTGAGATTTGGGACAGTCGCTTATGGAGGGATCTTCCGGAATCATCATGGCAAGGGTCGAGCGTCGGCATTCGAACAGTCGCCTCGACGGTTTTCTCGCGTCCGTTCTCAGGGAAGTGGACGGTTTTTCCTTTTTTTCGAGGGAAAAAGTGAAGAAAGGCGTGCTTGATGGTTTCGTTTCCGTGAATGGGGAGACGGAACCGGATCCAAGGAGGAAGCTTCGCTTCGGCGATATCGTCGAGTCGCGCATTCCTCCCGAAGAGCGGGTGCTTCTTCCGGATATCGGCATGGATCCGGAAGTCGTGTTCGAGAACGAACACGTGATCGTCATCGACAAGCCGGCCGGCATGAAGATGCATCCGGTCTCCTGGGATGAGACCGGGACGGTCGCGAACTGGATACTCGCGAAACACCCGGAGGTCTTCGAGGTTGGTGAAGATTCTTTTCGTCCCGGTATCGTGCATCGTCTCGATCGGAATACGAGCGGTATCGTGGTGATCGCGCGGACGGAGGAAAGTTTTTCCGCCTTGAAAGGAATATTTCAGGATCATCGTATGGAAAAGACCTATCTCGCGCTCCTTTTCGGTCATGTCCCGGAAATATCCGGCGAGATATCGTTCCCGCTCGCCGAACAGCGCGGTACGCTCAAGCGCATGGCGATCAGGCGCCCGGATGACTTCCCGGGAACAACTCGTGAGGCGTTGACGCGATACCGGCTGAAGGAACGTTTCGCGGAATATGATCTCGTCGAAGTGATGCCAAAAACCGGTCGGACGCATCAGATACGTGTTCATTTCTCCGCCATCGGTTGTCCGGTCGCAGGCGATCACCTGTATGGCGGGAAGCGTATGCGTGGAGAAAATATTCCGAAGCGGCAGCTCCTGCATGCTTCGCGGCTTTCCTTCACGCTTTTTGGGAAAGAATACGTATTCGAATCTCCCATTCCGAAAGATTTCTCGGATTTTCTCGCGTCTATTGACGGAACGAAAATTCCGGGTTATCCTACTGAGGCTTCGAGCTTGGATACGTAGGCTCGTTTTGTCTTTATCCCCGTTATTATCAGGAATCGCTATGCACAAGGATCTCATCGCGTTCAATGCGGCTCGTCGCACGAAGGAAGTCCCGGATCTCCATTCCGGCGATGTCGTCAAGGTGTATCGGAAGATCGTCGAAGGCGGAAAGGAGCGGACCCAGGTTTTCCAGGGCATGGTTATCGCCCTCAAGGGCGGGCAAAGCTCTTCTCCGACGTTCACTGTCCGGAAAGTCTCCTTCGGCATCGGTGTCGAGTTGATTCTCCCCTTGTATTCACCGAATATCGAGAAAATCGAGGTTCTGAAGAGCACCCGGTCGCGTCGCGCGAAACTTTATTTCGTCCGTGACAAATCGTCGAAACTCCTTTCCAAGAAACTGAAGGAGGTCACGATGAAGACGGGAAAAGGGAAGAAAACGGCTCCCGCGGTCGCCGTCGCGGATATCTTCGAAGAAAAAGCCGATGTCGAGACCGAAGCCGTGAAAGAAGAGGTTCAAGAGGAGTCTCCGAAGGCATAGCCCTCCGGATTTGCCCAGGTGGCGGAATGGTATACGCGCTAGCTTGAGGTGCTAGTTCTCGCAAGGGATTGGAGGTTCGAGTCCTCTCCTGGGCACAAAA
>CAYRYX010000082.1:0-4359 GCA_964428755.1 uncultured Bdellovibrionales bacterium
TCGATCGTTTTGGCGACGTTGTGCGCGATGACGGCGCGGTTCGCGTGGGCGAAGTTGGAGCAGGCGTTTCGTGCCGCCATATAGAGATCGGCTTCTTCGCCCGTGAATTCGATGAGCGGTTCCTTCTTTCCGAAGTCGGACTCGCGGATCTTGCGCGCGATCGCGTCGACGGTCTTGCGGAAAGGTGTGCGCCAGAAGAACCGCCCGATGTTCATGAGGATGGCGGTCGATGCGTGTTCCCGTTTCTTCGCGGTGTACATGTACATGGTGTACTGTCCGAGGATGCCCGAGCCGCAGTGGATCATGAAGAGATACTGACCCTTCTTCACGTCGAGCTTCTCCGCAAGACCCGGATCCTCGATGTCGGTCACTTTCATGAGGTCGAGGAAGTGGTTGCCGGCGGCTCCCAGGATGCCAGAGCGGAACTGGGCGAAGAAGAGGAAGAGCGAGGGGATTACATCCTTTATGTAGCGCGATGATTTCTCTTCGCCGAAAAAGTTTCCGCGATCGAGGGAATTCTCGGCTTCGAACTTGGTTTTGATACCGAGGTGCTCGATGAGCGGCGCGATGCCCTTTCGCGCGATATCGACGATGATGCGGAAGGGGAGGAAGGTGCCGACATAGGCTTTGGTCGGGATGCGGGGAACGAGCGCTTCGAAGAGTTTTTCCAGTTCTTCCGGCGTCGTATTCTCGTCGGTGAGGTTTGTCCGGACGAGGCGCATACCGCAGGCGGGGTCCGAATCGTTCAATTGCGGGAGGATGGCGGTTTCGGAGACGACGGTCGTGCCGGTCGCGTTCTTGCGTCCTGGCTTGCTGTGCACGTCCGCCATCGCAGCGATATGCTGTGAAACGCAATGGTTTGATGCGACACTCTCGAGCTGTGCGAGTGTGGATTCTTCCGGCATGAGTCCGTCCTGCACGTGAAAAACGACCGGAACCTTCATTTTTTCCGTCTTCATCTCCCGTCTGTAGGGAGTGATTTCCCTGATATCCGATGGATTCATAGCGACTTTTTCATATTTTAACTTCGGGACATGCTAACACGGAAACCGGATTCCGGGAAGGGTCATGTGTCGATTCAGTCGTGGTGATGCGCTTTCGGATGGTATTCGAGTGTCTCTTCCGGGATGTCGAATTTGATGGAAATCCGATTCTTGTACTCGCCGAGGTCCGGACCCATGAAGACGATACGGTTGTCACCGGAAAACGAACCTATCGGCTGCAGCTCGAAGTCGCCGTAGGCATAGTTTATGACGAACGAATCGTTCTCGGAGCGGATGACGCCCTTGATGCGGAAAAAATCTTCTTTCGGAAGAGATTCGAGGATTTCCGTCATCGCCTCCTTCGAATAGGTCTTTTCCGTGTGGAGTTCGATCAGGTCCACTTCGCCGGCCTGATGATCGGCGGGGACGAGATCCTCCTGTTCGGTGATACTCGCCTCGGTCGAGAAAAGCGTCGTTTCGATGCCGAAAATCACTTCGGCGTCGATGTGTCCACGGTCGGTCTTGATTTTCGGGGTGTCGGGATTGAGCTCGAAGACGTCGTCGAGAACCAGGTCGAGCTTCCGTTCGTCGAGCGTCTCGTGCTTGTTGATGAGGATGATGTCGTTGTACTGCGCCTGGATCTTGGCGGTATAGCTCGTGTCGCGGTATCCGGGGAAATTGAGCGCGTCGATCACGGTGATGACGCCGTCCATGGCCAGATTCTTGTGGCGGCGCACTTCCCAGACGATCGGAGCCGGGGCGGCGGATCCGGATGTTTCGATGATGATGCGGTCCGGGGAGGATGCGGCGAGTTCCTGGAGCGCGGTGCCGAGTTCGCCGATGAGTACGTGGCAGACGCATCCGTTGAGCATCTCCTTGACCATGGACACGCCGCCGGATTTCGCGAGCTCCGAATCGACCGCGACCGCGCCGATCTCGTTCTTGAGCCAGGCGATGCGGTACCCGGCGGGTGCGCTTTTGATGAGATCGAGGATGATGGTCGTCTTGCCGGCACCGAGGAACCCAGTGAAGACGGTGACGGGAATCGGCGGCTTGGTCGTCTGTTCGTCCAGCATAGCGGGCGCGTTCATAGCTTATAGTTCCCAGTATAGCACCTCGCTTGACAAATGCAACTGAGTTGCATATTATATCGATATAACACGGTGAGGAATATGGATATGAAGGGATGTCTGTCGGTGTTCGAAGAGCTCTCATCGCGCGGGTTCCGGATATCACGGACGCGCGAGGCGATCGTATCAGCCCTGGCGGAAGCGGAAGCGCCGCTCTCCGTCCCGCAGATCCTTTCGGCGCTCGGCGAAACGGGGAGACGCCCGAACAAGACGACCGTTTATCGCGAACTCGAGTTCCTGAAGGCGCAGGGATTCGCGAAGGAGCTCACACTCCGGAACGATGTCGCGCTCTACGAGCTCGCCGGTCCGCACCATCACCATCTCGTATGCGTGGATTGCGGTACGGTGCGGGATATCCCGGTTCCGGACGAATCGCTTTCGTGCGAGGAGCGGCGGATCGAACGGAAGGAGGGATTCCGGATCCTTGACCACTCGGTCGAATTTTTCGGTCTCTGCGGAAACTGCCGATAGCCGCAGGCGGAATTTCAAAATCCAAATGTCGGATTTCGAATGAAATTTTCAATGAACGATATGAATCGGAAAAATTTTCAGTGGATGTTCGCATCCATCGTCATCATGGGTTCGGCCGTCGTTCTCGGGATATTTCTTGAGAATGGGATGGTGCGGTTTTCGGAGGATGAACCGGCAGGAGAAGGAAAGCTTCGGGTCGTGGCGACATTCTATCCGCTCGCGGAATTTTCCCGGGTGGTCGGCGGTGATTTGGCCGACGTTTCCGCCATCGTTTCTCCCGGTGTCGAACCTCATGACTATGAGCCGACGCCGCGGGATCTCGTCTCTATCGAGAATGCCGATGTGTTCGTCATGAACGGTGCCGGTATGGACCCGTGGGCGGAAAAACTCGTCCCGACGCTCCGGGGGAAAGGAGTGGCGGTCGTGAATGCGTCCGAGGCGGTCGCTCTTCTTGTGAGTGAAGGTCATGAGAAGGGGGATGAAGACGGTGTCTATGATCCGCACTTCTGGCTCGACCCGGTGTTCGCGGAGAGCGTCGTCGGTTCGATCCGCGTGGCGGTCATCGGGAAGGATCCGGAACATGCCGACGCCTATGAGGCGAATGCGGCCGCCGCGCTCTCGGAGCTCGCGATGCTCGACGGTGAATATCGGGATACGTTGTCGACTTGTGCCCGCGAAGAGGTGATAACCTCGCATGACGCCTTCGCCTATCTTTCCAAGAGGTACGGATTCAAGGCGTATTCGATCGCGGGACTCTCCCCGGAGACTGAGCCGTCCGCGGGTCGGATGGCGGATCTCGTTGACCTCGCGAAAAAGGAGAATATACGGTATATTTTCTTCGAGACGCTCGTGTCGCCGAAGGTATCGGAAACGCTTGCCCGGGAGCTTGGTGCCGAGACGCTCGTCTTCGATCCGATCGAGGGGATTTCGGCGGAAGATGTCGCGTCCGGGAGGAATTATTTTTCGGTCATGCGGGAGAATCTCGCGAGTCTTTCGAAGGCGCTTGAATGCCGTCAGTGAGTTCATGAAGTTTGTAAAGTCGTAAAGCCAATAAGGAAAGAATGTGTCTGAAATGAGTGAGTCGGCGATACTGTTCGAGGGGGTCGGATTCGGGTACGAGGGGAGCTCGGAGCCGATTTTCAAGGATCTCTCCCTATCGATCGAGGAAGGCGGATATGCCGGAATCGTCGGTGGAAACGGCTCCGGGAAAACGACCGCACTAAGGCTTCTGCTCGGTCTGCTTCGTCCGTCCGAGGGAAGGATCCATCTCTTCGGGACGCCGGTCGGGGAGTTTTCGGCGTGGGGGTCGATCGGCTATGTCCCGCAGTATGTCTTCCAGCGGGAGCGGGAATTCCCGGCGACGGTGCGGGAGATCGTTGAGAGCGGGCACACGACCGGAACCGGTGTCTCCATCTGCCAATTCGGCACGGGGCACTGTCACCCGGTCGACGAGGCGCTTCGGATCGCCGAGATCGGTCACCTCTCGCATCGGCTCATCGGCGAGCTGTCCGGAGGCGAGCGCCAGCGGGTCTTCATCGCACGCGCCCTCGTTTCGGCTCCGAAGCTGCTCGTGCTCGACGAGCCGACGGCGAATGTCGACGCCGTGTCGCAGGAAAAATTCTTCACATTCCTGTCCTCGCTCAACCGTTCCGGAATGACGATCGTCCTCGTCTCGCATGATATCGATACCGTGTTCCGTGAGGCGAAGTCAGTCTTCTCTCTTGAGGACGGGATGTTCCGCCGGAGGAAGACCCCTGATATGGTCGAGCGGCATA
>CAYRYX010000083.1:0-4336 GCA_964428755.1 uncultured Bdellovibrionales bacterium
CCGTCGAAAGCGGCCGCCGTGGAAGCGGTGTTCCAATCCATCGTCTGCGCGTATTCGTTCATCGCTATCGCCCCCGCCGCCGCCGCGTCCCCGATCGCATCCCACGTCGTCGACCCGCCCGTCCCGCATCCAGCGTCCGTCGTATTACAGAGCGTCTTCGTCGTGCCGTTCTCATTGATCTTGAACTTGTTATCGCTCGAGTCATACCAGAAATATCCCGCCGCCGCGCCGGAAACGCCGGAACGCGAAAGCGCGAGATAATCCCCGGTCGCGACCGTCGTCACGCCGGAGGCGGAATCGATGGTCAATCCGGACGAACCACCTGAAGAGAGCGTCACGGCACCAGCACCCGTGTAAGAAGATCCACCCGCGATAGTCACATTCCCAGTATCGACGTTCAGCGAATTTACCTGAAGGCCGTCCTGTATATCCACGATTCCCAAACCGTTTGCAACGATAACCAGATCCTCGCCACTTGCCGTCGTGATGTCGGTCACGGCGCCGGAGAACGTGAGTCCGGTCGAGCCGATGGTCTTGTTCGTAAGCGTCTGTCCGGTCGCCAGATCGGCAAGTGTGATCGTGCCGGTAGGGAGGGTCGCCGTGGTGCTCGCGGTCGCGGTGAGCGTGAGCGGGAACGCGCCGGTCGTCGTGAAGGCGTCTGCAAAAGAAACCGTCTTGCCGTTCGCGATCGTAAGCGTCCCGGTCGTATCGGTCACCGTGAGTCCGTGGATCTTATCGGCATTGAAGGCGTAGGGAACCGCGGTGAATCGTACGCGCGGGGTCATTTCCGAGTCGGTGTGGAAGGTGACGCCGAGGTAGATGTTGTCGGTATTGAAGTCGACCGACCCCGGAAGCGCTGTCACCGACCCGAGATTTACCTGAAATACGCCATCCGTCACGGTCACCTGGTTGCCACCGGTACGTGTCTCCGTCCAAATCGCCGTTCCGGAGGTATCAACCGAGTAGAGCTTGAACACGAAATCGTAGTTTCCGTTCGCTACGTTCGTTCCGTCGGCATTTACGACCTTGCCTTGGAAATTGATCTGTTTGTTTATGCCGGTCGCAGCGGATACCTGGCTTGTAAAAAGCAAAAATCCTCCCATGAGCGTCATGAGAGCAGTGAACATCAAGGCTCCGGTTGTGTTTTTTCCGTTTTGGATCATAGAAACAAAAAGCGGGCGAGGGACGGAATCCGTCCCCACCCGCTTCTGTATTCAGTATATTCAGTATACACCAAAATAACCCTTTAGTCAAGCCATAATTCTATTGACTCACGTTTGATACCCATCGGAAACTTTTTATGATGTCCGAAAAGTCGGCGATTAATTTCTCCGGGATGTCTACCGCTGAATTTACGCTTATCGAAGCCAAAATTCCGTCACCTTCAAGATATCCGGTTATTTCATATACTTGCGACTCCTTGCGAAAGATCACGATGTTCTTCCCATCCCATTCATACGTTTCCCGTACATATTCTTTCGGATGAAGCATCCGGAAAGCGTACGAGGACAACTCTTCCACTCCATTTCCAGGCGCCTTCTCTATGGTGACGGCAAGCTTGCGCGAGGAAAGGGTTTCCTCAGCAAAAAAAGCTGATTCGAGGATATTCGTCTTTGAATCGCCAAGGCTCTCATGTCGCTTTTCGAGATAGGACCCCTTGAGCGAAATCGAAAAATACTTACCATTCCATTCGCGTATGGCAGGCGGGATATTCTTGGTATCAAGGAGACGTTCCGCTTCCTTTTCCGCCACCGTCCCGACAGACGGTCCGTTGAGGAAAAGCACCAGATACCAGATCGCGATACTTATACCGGAAAAAAGGGCGAGAAGGAATATCCGTTTCACCCATCGCCGCTTCGATTCCGGCTTTTCCTCGTCGGTCATTCCGTTTCGTTTTTCCTCTCTTTCTTCTTATCGGAACTCTTTCTTGCGATCCAATAGATAGACAAGGCGAAGAAAACTGCGCCACTAACCCAGATCACGGCGAGAGGAATCGGAAAAACCCTTTCCGAAACCGTATCGAATGATTCTTTTCCGTCATAACGATGCTCGACCGTTACCGTGTAAAAACCGGGGGAAAATGCATGCGAAAGCGGTTCCAGAGCAGCTTGGAATGCCCGGAAGCTCTCCGGAAGTATGCGACCGGATTCGGCGTTTATGATACCTTTCCGCACCACCCGACCGAACGGATCGGTCACGACAGCCCGGCCCCGCGGAACGAGATGGGTATTTCCGGAATTCTGGAATCGCAGCGAGAGCCCGGTAGGAATACCGAGAATATCCCTCGATATGTCCTCCGACCCTTTATACGAAAGTTCGGCGATTTCACCACCGGCCTTCTTCACGAAGACCAGGGCGGCAAACGAGGATTCCACGGCGACTGTCGGCGAATCGGTTGCCACATCACCCGGTCCCGACATGCGGAACAAGACGGCTCCATAATGTCCACCGGGACTGAGCGATTCCCTGTTTTCGACGGTTATCGGAATGCGCTCACTCTTCCCTGCGGGAACGACGAACGACTCGCCGCCGATCTTCATCCATGAAGCAAGCCCATACCGCCGCTCGAAACCCCCGCTTCCGCCGAGAAACGCGATACCACCGGATTCGTCGAGCGTCCCGAAATCGACGACGGAGACGGAAAAAACCGCGTCCGCATCGGTCCGGTTCGAGAGATCGATATGAAAAGTTTTCTCCGCTTCACTGCCCGAGATCTCCACTTCATGATACAGCGGCTCGATAAGAAAATCGCCCTGCGCAGCGAAGACGAAAAGAGGCTTGAAAAAGCCTCCGATGAGAACAACTACAGCGAACCCCATCGATATCAGGAATGCGCGTCTTTTTTTCCGAACAGTTTCCTCCATATGTTCGTGAATGTCGATTTGAGACCGATCAATACGAGGAACATCACGACGAGAGCGGCAAGCATAAGCCTCCATGGGAGCACCCAGAACGAAACCATCCCTTCGAGCGGCACGTCGCGCCTCCCATCATCGTAGACGAGGAGCAGTTTCGCCTCGTATTTTCCAAAACGGAAATTCGCGGCATTCTTCCAATCCCAGACGAGGTCCCTGAGGATGTTTCCCTCGGCGTCACGGACGATCTTGCCATCTTCCTCACGTTCCCTATACACCGGGAAACCGTCTTCCCATTTCACCTCGAATTCACGGAAGGAATCCGGGAGAATATTTCCTTTTTCGAGATTGACCTCAAGGAAATCGGAATTCTTTTCCCCGGCGCGACCAACGAAGAGATTTCCGCGCGGGGCGATATGGACGTTTCCGGTATTCCTGAGCCTGACTGTGAAGGTCGACGGGAGAAATTCATACCACTTCCGATCGGCTGAGAATTCGGCGATTTCGACCTGACGCTTGGCATCCTTGACCTTTGCCTCAAGGAGAACAAGGACAGCGGTACCGCCGGTGAGTGCGGTTTCCCCGGGTTTCACGGCAGCCGTTTCCCCCGCCCGCGAAAAAACGACGGCATAGTAGTATCCGAAGGCAGCGGTCGATGGAATATCGAAGGTCGCCGTTATGGATTTCCATTCTCCCGGTTCGATGAAAAACTCCTTTTCAGAAAAATTCACCCAGGAGAAGAACTCGTCTCCGGACTCCTTGTCCATAAGCTGCGGCGCACCGTTCTCACCGTATGCGCTGAACTTCATGAGGGAGATACCGAGTTTTTCCGTCGCTGTTCCGTCGTTTTTCACGCGGATCGGTGCGGAAATCTGCGAGCCCGGTTCCGTGGAGAGATTGATCGGCAAAGGCGAGGTGATAAGACGCAGATCACCGACGGCTTGAGCGGAAACGACAGACGGAACGGCAAGCGCCATCACTCCGACGAAAACCAGGGAACGGAATATCGATTTCATATGATAACAATTTCCCTCATTATAAACCTTTTTAGGAAAAGAAAAAAGCCCTGGGTTCCTACCCGGGGCTTTTACTGAGAAAGTCAATACCCGCTAGAACCGGCCTGCTCCGACAACGGTAAGCGTATCGGTATAGTCGGTCGCCGCCGCCTGAACCGCCGTGATGAAGGCGCGTTCAGTAAGCGTCAGAACATCGCCAGCCGTCGTACCATTCGAAGCAGCTATCGGCTGAAAGGTCGTCGAAAGGGTCCCGCCCTCCTCGGTCGTCGTTCCCGCGTATTCGGCGCCATAGTTCGCCGCCTGGGTCACGGTACCCGTTCCGGTCGCGTTGTCCGTCGTGATATCGACATCAAGCAGATAACCGGTTGTTGGATCGAGATTGTCCGGCGTA
Organism: uncultured Bdellovibrionales bacterium; assembly: GCA_964428755.1. GTDB lineage: Bacteria > Patescibacteriota > Minisyncoccia > Moranbacterales > UBA1568 > JAGOTT01. Next base: position 4,263 of record CAYRYX010000083.1, read on the forward strand.
TTATTCACTGTTCCCGCAGTAGCGATCGTCGCTCCCGTCGAGGCCGAGTTCAAGGCGGCGTTCGCACTCTTCAC